>JAPKEA010000118.1 GCA_028822275.1 Planktomarina sp.
AGAACCGCATGTTGCTAGTATTATCATACTGATTCCCTCAACTCATCAATCAGCCGCCGTATATTCGGCATTGTGACAAACACCGGCAAACCTAATTAAGACGCCAGTTTACGCTGAACATATTTGTTGAGCTAAGAGCGGCGGATGGTGACATTTTGTTACAGACACTACCATCTTAGCATGTGCTATTCTTGTAATATATATTTTATGCGTTCGTGGTCCAATCGCGTATCGACGTCGATTGACACTCTGCGGTCCATTATATAGGCGACAGTTCCATCGCTGGTAAAACTGTTTGTTTTGCGCAATGCGTCAGCTGTACTGATATATATTGCGCCATTCAACTTATAGGCTTTGGGCAAATCCTGACGTCGGTGAATGTCGTGTGGTAGGTTGATCAAACGCTCCAACTGGCCGTTTTCTCCGAGTGAAAACATCCAATAGGGAGTTTCATCCACTTCACACACAGAAACACATGATGGTGCGCCGCTAGCGATCATTGTATCAAAAGCCGCATCAATATCCGTGGCTGTTCTAAGTGGAGATGTGGGCTGTAGGATTATCACAAAATCATACCCCGAGACCTGGTCCATCGAATGCAACACCACGTCCAAAGTTGAAGCACTGTCTGTAGCCAATTTATCTGGGCGAATGAAAGGAACATCACAACCACAATCCTTTGCCACAGAAATAATTTCGGCATTATCCGATGACAGGATCACCTTGGTAATACAACGCGCCTTTTGTGCAGCTTCTATTGTCCAGGCAATCAATGGTTTACCGCGTGTATCCAGCACGTTTTTACGCGGCAATCCTTTGGATTCTCCTCGAGCTGGAATGATAGCCAAAACCTTAGGCGATGTGTTCACGTTGCATTGTCCAGCATATTTTTAGTGGCTTCAGCCAAATCTTCTGGTCGACCGACATCCATCCAGACTGCATGCATGGGATATGCAATTGTAGAGCGCCCCAGCGTATTTAATCGTTCAAAAAGCGTTGGCATATCGCAAATTTCGTCTTGCTTCAGCAGGTCTATAGCATCGGCGTTCAGAACGTAAACGCCAGCATTTATATGAGAGCGTTGGATAGGCTTTTCCTCAAAACCTATGATGTTGATGCCCTCTGTACGCACTACCCCAAACGGATTATGCAGTTCGTGTTGACGCACCGCCATTGTTGCGGTGGCTGTGTTTGCCTGATGAAATTCCAGCATTTCACTAAAGCTAACATCGGTTAATACATCGCCATTTGTGACAACGAACGGCTTATCTGGCTTAGGGTTTAACAGTGACAAAGCCCCTGCTGTGCCAAGTGGGGAGGCTTCGCGCACGTAGGATATGTTGCAATTCCATTTCGAACCGTCACCAAAATAGTCGCTTATGACCTCGGGGAGATAAAAAAGCGAGATAATGAATTTATTAAATCCGTCCGCAATGGCTCGCTCGACAATATGCTCAAGGATTGGCTTACCAGCAACCTCCAGCATGGGTTTGGGACAATTTTCGGTAAAGGGTCGCATTCTTTTACCAAACCCGCCTGCCATTATAACAATGATGTTCTCAAGTTCTGTCGGGGCATTGATTTCATCCCAAACATGAAGTCCGACAATTCGTGTCTGGTCATTCACCACTGGTAATTGATGGATTTTATTGACCCGCATCAGGTCAAGCACCATTTGACGCCCAATATTCATACTAACAACCATTGGAGCGGTGAACATAATACTTGCAATTGACGCTTCCAGATCCTGCCCGCGCAACAAGGCGCGGCGAACATCTCCATCCGTAATCGTTCCCAAAAGCCGCCGATCTTCATCCACAACCATGGAAATCTGCAATGCACTTTTATCCATGGCTGCAATCACATCGCGCAATGTGGCATTTGGAGAAATAAGCGTACTTTCCCAATTTAACTTTTTGGCTTCAGTCATTTGAAATTGTTAACTCCAATAAAGCAGGTTCTATCTTTTAGATCATTTACTAATGTTGCGCCGGCGCCCAGTATGGAATCGCAACCAATGTTGATATTTTGAATAACGACTGCACCGCTTGCTATAAAGGCTCCTTCGCCAGCAGTAATGTTGCCGCATAGAGTTGCGCCTGGTGCAATATGAACATGATCCCCGATGATGCAATCATGATCTATAGACGCTTTGGTGTTGATAATAGACCCAATTCCAATTTCACATCCCGGTTGTACAATAGCTCCTGCCATAATCTGACATCCCTCACCCAGCTTAGCATCATCACAAACCCATGCGGAGGGATGGACGCATGGTGGAAAATAAAACCCAGCAATCATAAACTTCAGCTGAATGTTTTTTCTTGCTTTGCAGCGTGGAAGCTGCCCAATACCGTTTAATAGGCCTATTTTTTCTGAGTCTTGTTGTTCCATAATTCCATCATCGCTAAAAACAGGCAAGCCCTGCCATTGTGCAACATCCGCGACATGAAGTCTCGGATCTGAAACCCCGACAACAGACATGCCTGCCGCATTCGCCAATGCCTTTAACACCAGAGCATGTCCTCCAGCACCTAATATAATAAATTCTGTTGGTAATTCGTACATACTTTTCACTTTTCGATTGCTTGGCCAGATTGATAGTCGCGGGCGGCCGTTTGCCCAATCATATCCCACAATTCCACGGCTGGCAGACCATGGCCGCAGCGCGCAGTGGTCAGGTCTTGGCGTGTCAATATATGACCCGCAGGAATATCATGCGCTGCAACAACCTGTTGTCTTGCGGCTTGACGGGTATCCCACTCACATGGCAGAGGAGCTTTGCGTGCGGTTCCAAGAACTTGTTGAACACCCCTTATTTTTTCAATCATATTCTTGAGTTCTACAGGCTCTAAAGAGGCCAGATGATCAGGACCGGCAAGCGTTCGGTCCGTTGTAAAATGTTTTTCAATAATTTTGGCCCCGCGTGCTACAGCCGTGATTGCAACCAGATCACCTTCGGTATGGTCGGAATACCCAACCGGCAGCCCGAACGCATCCCCAAGCGTATCCATCGCCCGCAAATTAACCTCTGCCATCGGGGTTGGATACTGGGATGTGCAGTGCAAAAGGCTGATATGACCATCAAGTGTTGCACGCACTGCTGTATCACTCCAATTGCGCCAAACCTCTTCAAGCCCAGCAGGCTCAGCTTGAGCCGTAAGCCCGTGGGCGATAATCGCCAGCCCCAATTCCACTTCGGACAACGTGGCCATTCCGGTTGAAACCACAAGTGGCTTACCAGTTTTGGCAAACCGCCAAAGCAAAGGCCCATTGGCAAGTTCTCCTGAAGGGATTTTAAAAAATGGAATCCCCAAATCCACTAAAAAACCCAGACTGCCTGCATCAAACGCAGTTGAAATGAACTCAACGCCTAAAGCATTTGCATGAGATTGCAATTCTTTGTGCATATCCGGTGACAGTTCCAGCTTTTGCAGCATTGTTAGCTGGCTCTCGTTTGCGTCGGTATTTCGATTTTGGTACGCTGCTTTAGGTGCGGATTCTGCCACCAGTTTATTGGCGTTGAACGTCTGAAACTTCACCGCGTCAGCTCCAGCATCGGCCGCCGCTTCGACCAAGGCAAAGGCAAGATCACGCTCACCATTATGGTTCACTCCGGCTTCGGCAATGATATAGACGTGATCAGGGTCCGGGTGGATCATTTCGGTATCTCCAAATCATAGAATGCGTGAGAAAATGGGCCGGTATTTGCCTTTATCAAACTCAAAATCCTTCCTGACGCATCACCCATACCATAAGGGTTTATCGCAGCACGTGCGTTAATTTGGCCTTTTTTTGAAATCGCCGTGGTTATAGTATTTGTTATGGCCTCCGTGTTAGGCGCACTGTGATAAACTGATGAAGCACATATACGACCAAGTTGACGGTCGCCGATATTCACAGTTGGCACACCAAACGAGGGGGCTTCAATGATGCCGCTTGAAGAATTACCAATCATGGCCGCAGCTTTGGACAACGCCGCTTTGTAGCGCGTAAATCCAAGAGACGGGATAGCAAGAACCCGCTCAGAGTCATTTTTAGCATAGGCCTCCACAAGCGGAATAATCGCCCGACCGCCATTATCCGCATTCGGATAGGTTAGAATGACCTGATAATCGTCAAAATTATCAAGCGCGCGTAGCATTGCGCCACAGGTTTCTGCGGGGTCTTCATCGGCCATTGTAACTGGATGGTAGGTAGCCAGAAAAAACGGTTTGGTGAATTCGAAATCCAGCTGCCGCCCTAACTCGTCCAATGACAAGAATTTCCCCCGCTTCAAACTGTCCAGCCCGACTGCCCCTACATTAAACACCCGCTCAGGGTTTTCCCCCAACTGGATGACCCGTCTAGCATAGGGCGCCGCCGCAACGAAATGCAGATTGGCCATTTTGCTGATTGAATAGCGAATAGCATCATCATAGGCACCTTCGGTCACCTCACCTCCGTGAATATGCGCTATCGGTATCCGCAGAATAAGCGCGGCCTGAACGATAGCCATCGCCTCAAAGCGATCCCCTAGAACAACAAGCAAATCAGGTCGCAATCGGTCCAGTGCGTCGGCAAAACCAATCAGACCCAGTCCCATGGATTTAACCACACCAACCGGTGTATCCGACGACAAAATCATTTCGACTTTTGCATCAATGCTAAACCCGTCAGCTGCAATCTCTTGCCAAGTTTCACCAAATTCTGGAGATAAATGCATCGCACCGACAATTACCTGCAAAGACAAATCACTGTCGGCTTGAATGTCTTTCATCACCCAGTGAAGCAGGCCATAATCGGCGCGGGTTCCGGTAAAAACTGCTATGTTTCGTTTCACGCGGATCGCTCCAAAATAACACTACTGGGTAGATTGACGACCCGGGCTTCCAGCCACTCGCTTGTGCCTAGATCGCCGCAGTCCGCATTTTCATACATGGGTAACCGGCTCATAAGCGTCCAGATCGGGCGGGTAGCTATCCCCGCACCGTTAGTTTCAGCTAATAAGGCATCTTGCATCAGGCGGTCTTCGCAAATAACGGCATTCAGCCAATAGTTAGACCTGCAATTGACAGGTTCAGAGAAAAACTCTAGCGGCCCGCCAATAAAAAAAGCTTCGTACTGCGCTGCCAATGCACGTTTTGCCAAAATAAATTGGTCCAGTTGCTCCAACTTAGCACAACCAAGTGCTGCATTTAGATTGGGCATTCGGTAATTATAGCCAACTTCATCATGAAAATATTCGTACGTAGACGGTTGTTTGGCGGTCGTGGTCAGGTGTTTAGCACGAGTTCCAATGTCCTCATTCGCCAAAATAATACCACCACCACCGGTAGTAATGATTTTATTCCCATTAAAGCTAATGGTGCCAACTTGGCCAAAGGTTCCGGTCTGTTGACCTTTATACAAACTGCCGAAAGACTCCGCCGCATCCTCTACAAGTGGTAACGACCATCGCGCGCAGACGTCCACCAGCCTATCTAAATGCACAGGATGCCCGAATGTATGCATAGGCAAACAAGCCTGAATCGCTTTCTTATCTCGCTTGCGCCGACAAACACCACCTCCATCAACTGCAGCATTATCAGTGAGCCAGATTTCTAGCGCAATTGGTGACAGCCCCATCGTGTCACGGTCTACATCAACAAAAATTGGTTCGGCGCCACAATACGAAATTGCATTACAGGTGGCTACGAAAGTAAGCGGCTGGGTGATGACGCAGCTGTCTCGGTCAACTCCAACAAGTAGCAACCCCATGTGCAATGCTGCCGTACCATTCATAACCGCAACTGCACGCGCACTGCCGGTATAGGTTGCAACCCCAATTTCAAATTGGTCAACAAAAGTACCAACACTGGACACAAATGTAGACGAAATTGTTTCAGAGACATAGTCCTGTTCGCGGCCTGCAAACACCGGAGCATGCAGCGGAATGAAGTCATCCGTTTGATATTGGTGGCGAATGAACTTCGTCAGGGCGTTAAACATTGTAAATACTTGTTTTATATTTCGTCAAATTTTGCGGTATGCTAAACCAGTCAACGGTTTTTTTCAAACCCTCGCGAATGGAATGCTCTGGCTCGAATCCTGTTAGGTCGCGAATAAGCGTGTTGTCGCACCACAGTCGGAACACTTCGGAGGCTTCTGGTCTTGTGCGTTGATCATCATAAACGAACTCGACATTACTGTTCATGATCTCGCGAATTAGGTCCAGCATGTCGCCAACCGAAATTTCAAAGTTCGAGCCAATGTTGATGGTACGCCCCAATGTTTTTTCAGATTTAGCAACAGCAAGAAAACCACGACAGGTGTCTTCGACATAGCTGAAATCTCGTGTTGGCGTAACATCCCCTAGCTTGATTTGTCCTACTCCGTCGGCAATTTGAGAAATAATTGTTGGGATCACGGCACGTGCCGATTGGCGGGGACCATAGGTGTTAAATGGGCGAGCAATGGTCAAAGGTAAATCAAATGCGTTGTAAAAGCTCATCGCCATCGCATCAGCACCAATTTTTGACGCACTATAAGGCGATTGTGCCTGCAGTGGATGTTTTTCATCAATAGGCACATATTGCGCCGTGCCATAAACTTCGCTGGTCGAGGTATGTATAACCCGGCTACAGCCGTTTTCTTTGGTAGCCTGACAGATGTTCAATGTTCCTCGAACATTTGTGTCGACATAACTGTCGGGGGCTACATAGGAATACGGGATCGCTATCAGAGCCGCCAAATGGTAAACAATATCTACGTCTTTGGTTATATGCTTGCAGTAATGCGCATCCCGTACATCGCCGTTAAACACTTCGATTTGGTCAAGGCATGAAACATCTTCCAGCCAGCCCCAATAATTAAAAGAGTTGTATTGTGACAGGGCCTTAACTTTATACCCTTCTTTCACCAACATTTCCGTCAGATGTGATCCGATGAACCCGTCGGCTCCGGTAACTAAGACTGTTTCCACGTCCATCACCTTTTTTATATGTTCTAACTCAGAGGTCTCAGCATAACCCTAATTTTTCATAAATATGGATTATTTTACCCAATGAATTCAATTGTGGATTTTCCAAAAATCACCAAAAAGGGTGCTTTTCGGAAGTCTCTATTTGAAATAATTAACCTACAAACTCCCTACACTTGGTAGGTTGAACATCCGACCCACATTCCAGTTAACATAAACTATTGGAATCGCGAACCCACTTCTTTTTTAGAGCGTCCAGAAAAGCCATTTAATGTCCCCCATAACGCCTCATTATAGGAACCTGTCACATTAACGGTCTGATTAAATCGAAAACCTATTGCTCTGGCCTGTAGAAATGCTCCAGCCTTAACTCAGTGATGGCACCTTCACCCCAGCCTGTTGCTAGATGGGAGAGTACGTCAGCTTCAATCCACGGAGTGTATAGGCTGGTGGTGGGACCGCCTGAGTAATCTTTCGGGAGGTAGAGGTGCTGGTGGTACGTTTAGCACCTGCTTTGAAGGTGGCTATTTGAACGGTGGTGTGGATTAGGCTTTACACCCTTCAAATAGATCATCTTGGAATGGCTCAAACTTACGCCAAG
>JAPKEA010000119.1 GCA_028822275.1 Planktomarina sp.
GTAGCATTGTTGCCAGAGATTATGAGTGTGAACTATCAGACCAAAAGAGTGTCAAATGCTCAACAAAAAGTGTTAGAGGTGGTGAAAACGAGATATCCCTAGTGAGAAAAAATGATGGATAATAATCAAACTAAATCTGATCAAATTAAAGCCCCTGCGGATTGGGCTTTGTGGGCCCCTCCACTTGTGCTTATTATTTTCTTGATCATGTTTTTGATTTACCTGCTTGTGCCTGGGGTCCTTTTGTATCCAACGCAACAACGTAATGAACCAGTTTTCCTAGTTGACCCGGAAACTACTGAGCAATTAAATTCTAATCTAAATCAAAAAATTAGGAATCTAGAGGATCTTATCGATCGTGGACAATGCACAGTCGACGGCTTGGTGTTGCAGGACGAGAGTATAAGTTTG
The DNA here is from genome assembly GCA_028822275.1 of Planktomarina sp. Lineage (GTDB taxonomy): Bacteria > Pseudomonadota > Alphaproteobacteria > Rhodobacterales > Rhodobacteraceae > Planktomarina. The sequence continues at coordinate 412 of JAPKEA010000119.1, forward strand.
ATGCCACCTAATAGCTCAAGTATCGGAGCTGATAATAATCAAATTGTTATGCTTCCCCCAGCTGAAAATATATTGTGGAAAAAAACAGATGATGGCAACAATACGTCAATCTCTGATTTCCTGAACAAGGCGGTAGTTTATATTTCGGTGGAGGGAACTGATGGCTCTAATTATAGTGGAACCGGATTTTTTATTAGTGAAAACTATATTTTAACCAATCAGCACGTAATTTCCGGAGCTGCCGATGGTGTTGTTACTATTTTCCGGCCCAATGAAATGAAGCCTTTTATGGCTGCCGTTGTGAAATCTTCCCAAGAATTTACAGAGAGAAATGAAGATTTTGCAGTTTTACGATCCAGCCAAAGTTCTGATGCCTTTCTTCAATTTGCAAAGCTCGGACTAGATCTTAGCTTGACGCCAGTTTTGTCTGCGGGCTTCCCCGGAGACGTCATAGATATATTGCGTGAATTCGATCAAGATGGGCAGGGGATTGAACTGGAAGGTCTCCCGTTGTTTTTGACTGATGGCGTTATTAACGCTGTACAAAATTTTAATTCAGGGGGAGCTGCCTTGCTTCATTCCGCAGAAATATCGCAAGGAAATTCTGGTGGTCCACTCGTGAACGGTTGCGGGGAAGTGCTGGGCGTAAATACGTTTACGCGCAGTGATACAGAAAATTTTGTGCGCACTTTGAACATAGCTTTGCGGGTTGATGCTGTGCAAAGCTTTTTGGATCGGAGTGGAATGAACTATACCCAGTCTAGCGGACCTTGCACCCCCAAACTAATGCCTAAGAATGATGGCTGACATCATGCGAAAGGGCCAAAAACAAATACGATTTAATAATGGGAGATTAGACGAGAAAACTTCTTTTGTCCTGGATGTGGGGGATCTTTATAATACTGATCAATTTGTTGCGGCGCTGCGAGCACTTGAATTCAAACATGAAGATCTTGATTTATATTTCGCGCAAGGAAATAAAGACGGCAATAATATAATATGGGAAATTTCTGACCAGCACTCTAATGTTACATTTGAATTTTTCAGTTTGGATGATAGGCCCAATCTGGCTGACGGATTACGAGCCCGTAACACGGATATATTAACTAAGTTACAAGACTTTTATGACGGCAAGAAGTGCCAAAATTCAAAAAATAAGAAATTGGCTGAGGTCTTAGGTAAGATACTTAAGAAAAAGTCAGAGTTAAAGCTCTATGCTGGCTTTGATCCACAAAAAAAAGTTTATTTCCCAGTTATAATAGCTTGGGCTGGATCCTTTAAATATAATGATACGAATAAAAATGGCATACTTACAGGAATTGATCCCATCCCTGCGGGTGATTCACTCCAGGGTGTGGGGGGTGGACCTGATATCATCCCAATAAAAACATTCTATAAATCAAAAAGCTTTTGGGGTTTATTTATTTTATGGCTTTTAATTTTTGTGTTAACTCTAATCATTGCCTTCAAGCTGATACCAAGTTGTGGGCTAGGTAAATATTTTTCTAATTGTAGTGTAACTTCTGTGAGTACTAAAGCACGGGAACTCTATTTCGATAATCTCTCAAAGCGACTCACTATTAAAAACAATTTATGCTTGAGTCCTATTGTAAAAGTCGAAACCAGCATACCACCTGAAGAAATAGAAGTTCTACCGCCTGAGGAAATAGAAGTGCCAGAAATAACAACGTCTACAACGCCTGAAATAGACGAACGGCTTGAGGAATTAGATGCAAATAGGTCTGAGTTAATGGTTTCATTGATCTGGAATACTAAAGAAGACTTGGATTTAAGTATAACGTGCCCAAGTGGCGGTACGGTCAAACACTCAAATAAAACCAAGCAACAAAATAATTGCGGAGACTTAGACGTAGATGCCAACGTGAATAGAAAAGGGATTATAATTACTGACCATCCAATCGAACACATATTACTTAAACCATCGTCGGGTACTTTTGAGATAGAAGTAAAGTCACGAAAAGGTGCTTTTAGTATTAAAAATGGCAGCCCGACTTCGTTTCTTATAGAGGTGAACGACTTCGGTAAAATAACAAAGTTTGACGGAAAATTAAAACCGGGTAGAAATACTAAATTTACCTTGGTTCGCCAATAGGTCTGGGAGGTCGCAATGCCAATAGAAATCGTTGATTGGGAACAGAGCTGGGGACCTATTATTGAGTTGTCTGCCAATACTGGAATACAATTCTTAGACTTTGAATTTACTAAAGATAGTGTGAGGCGGTTTGAGGCGGCATTTGTTGAAGACAGATTGGACGATGAAAAAAGAATATTAAAAAAGTTTAACGCAGAAGATGATGTTTTAGAACAAGGTTCGGTACAATATGAATTTGGCATTCGGGAACTAACAAATTTGTATTCAGATAAATGGATACCAATTCCTTACTTCTCCACCGACAGAAGCCACGGCTCAAGTGGTCCGTTCAATTGGATGCGCGTCAGGATGACGCAAAACCCCTCAAGTGAGGCTGATAGTTATCTCATTCAACTTGCAGTAGACACTACCGTATCGAAAGACGGGGACGGTTATGGATATTTGCAGCCCTCGCGCCAAGACGCAGATGTGGAACGTGAATTCAAATTTGCGAGCAGTTTTGAAGTTAGGTCAAATTTTATTAAAAATGGGTGTGATGACGAGGATGCGTTTAACTTCGAAGATAGTGGAGCGTGGGTATCTGACTGGCTGAAGGATATTCATACAAAATTTTTGAGTGAAAGTGACCGAAATGATAAACAACACCACGAAAGTAAATTTGAACCCTGGTCTGGCTACCTCGCTTTTTTAGATTTACTAGATCAGGCAATTTTATTGCCGACACTTAAGCTTACGCCCTCCAAATATTCTCATTCTGACGCTGATAAAATAGACGTAGATTTAATATTAGATATTGGAAATAGCAGAACTTGTGGACTACTGGTCGAGATGCCTGGGGGCCCAACTCAAGTGAGCTTGGATTTAGACAGTGTTACTCAGCTCGCCTTGCGAGATCTCCATGACCCAATATTCGAATATTCGGGCTTATTTGAGAGCCGTGTGGAGTTTGCAGACCAAAATTTTGGCAAAGATAAGTTTTCCAGGCTTTCCGGAAGAAATAACGCATTCCTTTGGCCAAGCTTTGTTCGTTTTGGGCCTGAAGCTTTACGCTTGGTTTCAAAGGATAAGGGTAATGAAGAGCACTCCGGTCTGAGCTCTCCTAAACGATATCTTTGGGACGACAATTTATTTTCTCAAAAGTGGCGTTTCCATAATTGGGAAAACCAACCGCGCCTGCCAAGAAGTCTTGCAGCTGTTTTATCGAAACTAAATTTACAGGGGGACACCCTAACACAAGTTCGGGAAGAATTGAACCAAAACCTACGTGATCGCAGGAATACGTCCCTTTTAGAACAAGCTGATAATGCTAAGTTCTCCAAATCATCGCTCTATGGCTTCATGATTTCTGAGATAATTGCTCAGGCTTTTCGACAAATTAACGATCCAAAGTATCGCGGCGCCAAAAATAGATCATCTATTAGTCGTTTCTTGCGCCGAGTGATAATAACACTTCCGACTGCCACCCCCCGCCAGGAGCAAGCCATTGTTAAGTCAAAGGTCCGAGGTGCCATTAAGCTTTTATGGTCCAGAATGATAGATATGGGGCAAGTTGATGGCGGAACTGCGCCAGAAGTCATTATTGAATGGGATGAAGCGAGCTGCACGCAGGTGATGTATTTATACTCCGAAATAATGCAGAAGTTTAAAGGTAAAATGAGTGAATTTCTGGAGGTATATGGCCAAAAGAGAACCAGAACGACTGAAAATAATGCAGAAGAAAATCAAACAAATTCCATAAGAATTGCCTGCGTTGATATTGGTGGTGGCACAACGGACCTAATGGTTACCACGTATTACCAAGATCGGGAAGTTTCTTTGTTTCCCGTGCAGAACTTTAGGGAAGGGTTCCGAAGGGCTGGTGACGATCTCTTGTGTCTGGTAATCGAACAAATCATTATTCCTCAAATTCGAGATAGTCTTTGCGTTGATGGTAATGCATCCGAAGCTGATTCTTTAATAATGAACTTGTTTGGACCGGCGGTAGCTAACAGAAGCACAGCGCAAAAACACCAGCAAAGACAATTCACCATTAAATTTTTGGCGCCCCTTGCCCTTGAATTGCTTAACCTTGACTACTCAAATGAACCCACACAGGTGATAAAAATTAAGGAACTTGAGTTCGCAAAGGATGTAAATGACGTTCATCTTTACATAGATAAGCCAGCTGGGATGTTAGCCCCTAATTGGATGGTTGGCGACTTAGAGCTGGTTGTGACACATCAAAATTTAAACTCTCTGATAGATCAATCGTTCCGATATATTTTTGAAAATATTTCTGAAATTTTGAGCCACTTGGACGTTGATTACGTCCTGATGACTGGCCGCCCAACTAAAAATCCTAGCGTTTTGGAGCTGTTTAAAAGCTGTTGTGCTGTCGCACCAAACAGAGTTGTGGCGATGGGCTCTTATCACACGGGCCCATGGTATCCATTCAAGAGCCCCAAAAACACTATTGGTGACCCCAAGTCGTCTGTTGCTGTTGGCGCGATGTTAATCGCTTTAAGCGGTTCTAGCAGGGTACCTAACTTTTATATACCGACTGAAAGCTTCATTATGGATAGAACTGACTTATTCGTGGGGAAGCAACAGGATGGTGGGCAAATAATTAATAATGATATCTATTTCAGACCGGGAATGGATAGCGAGCAACATCATTTGGAAATGATGACTGATATATTTGTTGGAAGTCGGCAACTGGACGTAGAACGCTGGACAGCTACGCCCCTATATAAGATATTTTTTAAGGACCCTACTAAGGCCAAGTTACCCTATAAGATTGAGCTTGAAACCTCAAAAGTGACCGCAGATGGAAGGGGGGGCAACGGGGAGATGCCTACGGACGCTATAATGGAGACAATTAAAATAATTCGTGCTGAGGATGCTGACGGAAGAAATCAGACAGAAAATGTAGGTTTAAGCTTACATACCTTGGGACAAAATGAAGAGTATTGGCTGGACTCTGGAGCTTATAACGTATGACCGAACTAACAGAAAAATTAGTATCCTCAGTAACTGACGTTTTAGCTGTACTCGATGATCAAAACGCTGGCGCTTTGTTTGGTGATGATTTTGCTCATGTTAGCAAAAGCATTAAGAAAACTGCTTGGAAATCTAAAAAATTAGATCAGTCCTCAAGCCGTAAGCCCGCAATTTCTGTATACGGGCCTAGCCAGGCAGGGAAGTCGTTTCTAGCTTCAGTTTTGGTAAGGCCTTCAAACAAGCCGCTGGAAATAAGTTTTCCAGGTGATATTGGTAAAAAAGAATATATTAGTGAAATAAATCCAAGTGGTGACCGGGAATGTACTGGATTGGTTACCCGCTTTACATTAAACTCCGGCCACCAAAATTCACAATTTCCGGTATTATTAAAGCTACTTTCTGAAATTGATTTAGTTTGTATTTTAGTCAATTCGTATTTTCATGATGGGGATCAACGTCACGAAATACATAAAACAGCGGCAGAAATTGCATCACATATAAGTACGTATGCCCCCCCAAATTCAGGAACATGTAGTAATTTAAGTGAGGCAGATTTTTGGGAATTAGAGGAATATTTACAGGAGAATTTTTCGACATTTGAATATGCAAATACATTGACACCGTTTGTTGAGAGTATAGCCAAAAACGCTTTAAAAACTTCGGATATCACTTTGCGTGCAAATTTGTATGCACCACTCTGGGGTTTCCATGAAGCGTTCACAAAGCTTTTTTTATCGATGTTAGAAGTTTTGCATGAGTTTAAATTTTCAACAGAAATTCACGCTGGTATTAATACCTTGGTCCCAAAGGCTGACTCCATTATTGACGTACTTGCACTTAACAATATTTTTGCAGATGCCGATGACTCGATTGAAGTCCAAACAGCGGCGGGAGATACTTCAACAGTTGGAAGGGGTTTGCTGTCCGCGGTTACTGCAGAGTTAGTCTTGGATGTTTCCGACGTCCCCCACGATTTTATGACACATACTGATGTTTTAGACTTTCCAGGAACTAGGAACCGACAACCCGAAAATTTAGATGAGCATTTTGCAGGTTTTGAAGAAAATGGTAATGACATCCATAGTTACCTACTCAGAGGTAAGGTTGCTTATCTTTTTGAGAAGTACGTAAACTCTCAAGATATTAATGCTATGCTTTTGTGTGTTAAGCACAGCAATATGGAGTCGGTAGGCCTTCCACCTCTAATAGATAAATGGGTGCAAAATAGTATTGGCACAACGCCAGACGCCCGAAGCCAACAAGCGAATAGCTTATTTTTTGTCATGACTTTCTTTGATCAGCACTTGCTAGATACAGCGGCCAACAGGAATGAAACAGATAGGTTTTCGCGGCGTATTGGGGCCTCACTTCTGGAAATATTTGGACGCCTGCCAGATAGCTGGCCTAAAAATTGGGATGGAAAGTCAGATAAGCAGGCGCCATTCAAGAATTGTTATTTTCTTCGAAACCCAGGCGTCGACCAACAATATTTTACGCGTGAAGAGAATGGTGAAGAAGTTGCTGATGTCGATGCTAATGGTGAGGTTCGGATTTCAGAATTAAAGGAAATGTACCTTCAAACGCCTGAAATAAATAACCATATTTTTGATCCTGCAACTTCTTGGTCAGAGGTCATGAGGGAAAATGATGGTGGCGCATCTTATATTATTGAGAACTTAGCCAAAATTTGTAAACCAGACATTAAGTCTATTCAGCTAAATAATTTGGCGCGCACTTTGTTTAAGGAATTACAATCCACCCTAAGCCAGTATTTTGTTCCCACCGAATTTGGTGAGAGGAACAGGCTCAATCAGCAAAAAATTGACCAGCTTAAAAAAGAAGTAAAGGAGATGACTGAAGCGCAGATATTTGCAGATTTCTTAGAGGAATTTTATATCAGTTCTGATTATTTTCAGGCTAAACCTGAACTTAAAAATACGACGCAAACTTCTAATTATCTGAAAAATGTGTGTGAAGTTTGGTTCGATAAGGTAATTACCAATTCAAAAAATATTTCACAAAAGTATCC
>JAPKEA010000563.1 GCA_028822275.1 Planktomarina sp.
GCTTTTAACCAATTGGTCCCGCGTTCGAGTCGCGGACGGCCCACCATTTTTACTGCACCTTGCGGTGATAGTGGTCAATAACCTATGACTCTTTGTCTAGATCGCTGTCTACATTATTGACTAGTCGGGGGTTTTTACGCGCGGAATTGATTGGTCATAAACGTCAACCATTCGTTCACTTTTAAACCCCGCGGCTTCCTGCTTTGATTCGCCTTTCTTAGTATCGGTTACGCCTCTGCGTTTCATCGCATGTAGACCAAACTTTTCTCCAGGTTCAATTATCCCGTCAGCAACAGCATTTTCCATAAAGTTACTCCAAATGGATTGCCAGCCGCTTGACGTTAGCGCATTTACCTTTTCTAACTAAACGTTGGTGGTTGTCTGGCTATCGCCATAAACCACGCTAAAGACCGCCTAATTGGCTACATTTGTTGGCATATATTTAGAACTGGCCTATAGTTTTATTATTAAAGTTTTAACCCGTAGCCTAGCCTGATGAACTAGAACCTATATCTTACTTAAAATATATAGAGGTATTGTAATGAATAAAACTATCTTAATTTCGGTAGTCATTGCTTTGTCTGCTTGTGGCGGTGGCGGTGGCGGTAGTTCAGCTTCGGCCGTACCAACAGTATCAGTGACAGGCCCTTCGCAGGTCTGGTCTGACGAATACGATTGGTCTGCGAAAGCTACCGCAGCCAACATGGATCTAAATACTGTCGGATTTACAATAAGCGGTGGCGACAGTTGGGTCGAGATTAACTCAGTAACCGGGGTCATCAGCCTCCCAGGGGAAACAGTGGATGCAGGTTCTCATAGGTTTACGATTACCGCCACAGATGGTGCCGGCAAAAGTGCATCAACGACCTGGGACCTCCAGAGCAACGCTTTTGTTGCGGGTGTTTGGCTGCCTAGCGTCTCCGATGGCTCATTCTTTGCAGTGTCTGTAACTCGTTCCGGAGAGCTTTGGAGTTTTTCGAATGATGGTGTTGATGTTGAAGAGTGTTCTGGGAAATTCACAGTAGTAGGTTCTAATCTCGATGGTCAAATGAAATGCTCATCGACACAGTCAGATAACAAAAGCTGGTCAGCTAATATTGAAGGCACAAGTGATGGCTATGGCTTTACGCTGAGTAAAATGACTATAACGTCTGGGTTATACCAGGGAGAGGTTTTGAATGAACCAAGTAGTTTCTACCGGAATCAAGGTAATACCAACATTAAGCCTGGTATTTATGACTTCGGAAATAATGTGCTTAATTATGGTGTTGTGGAGGTCGGTGCAGACGGAGCGTTCGAGTCATTGCCCTCAGGACAAACATTTGGGCTTGAGGTTAGTACTTGTGAGGTGAGCGGAAATATTACTACTGACCCGATTTATGGTTTAACGACTCAAAATTCCGAACAGTATACCGAGATTGATGTCCATGATTCGACTTTGCTAGCGTCTAATTGTAATGCTGACTTTAATCAATCCTCTGCTGCTGTTTTACAGTCATTTCTTGATAACTACGGCGATACCCTTGTGCTTATTGGGAGCCCAGGAAGCACCACTTCGAATAATGGCTACAACTCCAACAGTATGGGGATGTGGCAGATATGTGACGTGCTTGGGAGAAATACCCCATTAGGTGATTATTATGGAATCAACTGCGCTGCCCCCGCGGGAAGAGGATATGCCGTTAAAAAGCGCAAGGACGGGGTAACCATCTATCGGGGAGATATGCCTCAGTAGCACGCCGGCATGTTGCGGTCGTCTCGCAGCCAATAAATGTAGCTATTCTAGGCGGTCACATGGGATACAAAAAAGCAGCAAAACCAAAGAAAAAGCCAAAGGTAAAAAAGTAAATCTTGCCACTAGATCGAGGTGGTGTGCATTATGAATTAAGAGTATTGACCACTTAATTGCGTCTACATAATCTGCCTAAGTTACTGATCTATATGGGCATAAGAAGAGTGTTTATGTAGACGGATTAGAGTTAAGTCATTGATTTATATACTAACTGC
>JAPKEA010000564.1 GCA_028822275.1 Planktomarina sp.
GTAACAGCAATTATTGCAGATCCTATCGATGCAAAAAGACTATTAAGTAAATATTGTCCAAAATTATTTTCTGTAAACAACGCTACATAATGCGTGAACGTTGGAGAGAAATCAAAAAACATTGAAACACCGGCCCAGTCTCCCGCATCTGGAACCGCAAAAGCATCCAATAAGTCTTTAAATGAGGCCATAAACATAATGAAGAGCGGGAGGAGTGCCCAAATCAAGTAGAACGCAAGAAAAACAGGGCTTGTCCACTTAAGGATTTTTAAAAGCACACCTTTATCATAGGAAATAATTTCTCGTGATGCCATAAGATCAAATACCTCTAGAACTAGCTGTCAGTTTCGCCCGCGAGGGCCTTTTTGCGTGCGGGGTCTTCGAGAACACGGACAAGAATTAACCCAAATATAATTGTCACTATAAGCAAAGTAAGCGCAATCGCACCTCCTCGCCCAAGCTTAAAGTACTGGAATGACACATCAAACAGATATACTGGCAATAGTCGTGTCGAATTTCCAGGCCCCCCACCAGTCAGAGCTAGGATCGCATCAATGAAGCGGAAGTTATCCATAAACCTTAAAAGAATAGCGATAAGCAAAAACGGGTATATATTTGGGAGGCTAACGTTGAAGAAATTACTGATTGAGCCCGCACCATCGACCATATTCGCTTCAAGCTGATCTTGCGGCACACGCTTTAACCCTGCGAGGGTGATCAGAGTAATTAGTGGTGTCCATTGCCAGACATCTACAAGTATAATTCCATACAGTGCTGTATTTGCACTAGCCAAAATAGACGCCTCACCGAGGATTCCAAGACTTTCGAAAATCCAATGATACCAACCAAATGTACCATTATAAAGGTAATAGAAAAGCAAACCAGCAACGACTGGAGATACCATCATTGGCATTAGGAACAATGTGATTAGTATTTTCTCATAGCGCGAATTGTTCAAAACGACTGCAAGCGCTACTCCAACAAAAACTTGGATAGAAAGACAGATTGCGCTATATTTTAGCAGTAAACCCCAACCTGCAATATATTTAGAATCTGAAAACATCCGACTGAAGTTATCAAAGCCAACGAAAATATCTTCCCTAGCTCCAAATCCTACTTTATGAAAGCTCATGTAAACTAGCCATAAGAATGGATAAATTGTAATTGCAGCTAACAGCGTAATCGCCGGCGCCGCTAAGTATACATAGAACATACGGCTTGGCGCTGGGTTATATTTATTCGGGAGCCTACTCATCGTAAAAAATCCCCAATCCTGATCAGACATTGCTGGATGGGTTTTTGATGCTGTACCAATAGTCATATCTTTCTCCAAACCACTTTAACGGTCAAAAGTTGTAAGGTCTAAAATACAACTAAAGTTCATATATATACGTAGCTTGCCCTAAAAATTTTTTTTTCAAAAGGTTTTTTTTGGGGAAGGCGTACTTTTAGCACGCCCTCCCCAAGGAAGAGTCTTTTAGTGCAAATTATCAATTTGAGACTTAATATTGTTGCACGCTTCTTCCGGGGAGACCTGTCCAGCCACACATTGCTGTGTTTCTGCAGCCATGATTGAGTAATACTCATTAGCTTCCGGAACTTTTGGTCCAAGAACAAAGTTTGGATCTTTAATGCCAATGTCATAAACAGCATTAAAGGTTAGAGCATTTGGCATAGTAGTAGGACGGGTTCGCGCTTCTGCTACACCAGGCATTCCCATCACAGACTTACGTGTTGGCGTCCCACCAAGGCCAGTAAGCACTTCGTGCTGCAGCTTACCAGTAGTCGCATACACACAGAAAATATATGCAGCCCTTTTAACGTCCTCAGAAGCATTGCCGTTGATGCCCACACCACCCACACCACAGTTTGTGCCGTTCACAGAAGGTCCACCATTCACAATCCAGCTTGGTTCACCCTTTGGGCATGGCGCGTAGGCCGTCCGGCCACCTGCTGCTTTTGAAGTTTTCTCATCTTCAACAGATGCTGCAAATTCATGGTATTG
>JAPKEA010000120.1 GCA_028822275.1 Planktomarina sp.
TGAAATCTGCGCTCGGCCATCCAACTGCGTTTTTTGTAACATTTCAACAATTTTTGCTCTTATCTCAGCCTCACCTGTAACAACGCCAACACTTTGGTCTAAATTTTTATTGAACTGTATTTTGTTGAAAATTAGGTCTGCCGGACAGATTAACGCATCTGGAGGAAAGGGATTTTGTTCATACAAGTTTAGAATCCAAACTGTCCAAATGAATGTGGCGCAGGATCAAGCAAAACAATTTTATTTTCTTCTATTTTTACGACTGAAAGCCCACGCTCATTAGTGCCATCAGCCTTCAAACGAAAAATGCCTGCAGCACCTTGAAATCCATTTCGACGGGTCAGACCACTGGCGCTCAGCGCATCACGGCTACCAGTAGCAACAGACGCACCAACTGCAGCAACACTGTCATATGCGATTGTAGCTAGCGGATGCGGTCCGCTGCCATAGACAGCTTGATAACGCTGCTTAAACAGCCGGATCCGGTTTGCACTTGGCATTACAAACCACCCCCCTTGGATGCCCGGTAGGTTGAACGCCGACGGCAACGCATCCCAACGAGACAGGCCAGCATATTTAACAGTGCGGGGATCAACACCCGCCTCCGGGAGCAGTTGTGCGATAAGCGGCAACGCGCCATCATAATCCGCAGTAAGGAAAACTATGTCAGCTTCAACTTCAGTATTTCGGATCGCAACTTGGCTCATTGCGTCAACAACATCTTGTTGTGTGAATTCATAACTCTCCACACCCACAGCCGCCACGCCCTCTTTACTCAAAGCTTGGGAAATTGCAGCACTTCCTGCCAATCCTTGCAAATTATTGGCATGCACGATCAAGACTCGATTTTTTCCCTGCGTGAACGCGTAAGAGACCAAACGGTCTGCTGTATTTTGAAAAGTATGGCCAAGCACGTAAACGTTACCACCAGCAATATCCGTATTGTTCGATAGTGATAAAATATTTACGTTTCGCCCAGCGATGGCAAGTCCAGCAGCATTTGCAGCCCCGCCAAAAAGGGGTCCAACTATAACTTTTGCACCTTCGTCCACTGCTAAGCGCGCCATTTCAGCAGCTTGAGCTTCTAAACCGGCAGTATCATAGAGACGTAAGTCGATCTCAACGCTGTTTTTTAAATCCTTCATCGCCATGCGGGCGGCTCGATCAGCCGAAGCCGCTAAATCACGTACTCTCTTGTCACCAGCAGAAATCGGCAATAATATGGCGACTTGTACTCGTTTTTTTCCATCAAGCCGTGTTCCTGAACCTGCGAATTGCCCCATATTTAATGGTGAACAGGCAGAAATGACAACCACGCAAAGCAGATATAAGAGAGCAAAGCGCACACGCTCAAACGAAAAAATTCGAGAATCCATGATAAAACCGCCTCTTCATTAGTTACTTGTTGTTCAGATTTGTGTATTTTATTGCAATCCAGCGAGGGGTCTAGTGGTGAATCATAAATTACTGAAGTTGGATCCAGGGTTATACCTTGTAGCAACACCTTTGGGCTCAGCCCGAGATATTACCCTTCGTGCTTTGGATATTTTGGCCTCTGCAGACGTTTTGGCGGCGGAAGATACACGGACTGCGCGTAAATTAATTGAAATTCACGGTGTGCCATTGAACGGCAGACGAATCATTGCTTATCACGATCACAGCAAAGCTAGCGACCGCAGCCGCCTTTTAGCGCACATCAATAATGGCCTTTCCGTAGCTTATGTCTCAGAGGCCGGGACCCCCTTGATCGCCGATCCAGGATACCAATTAGTCTGTGATGCCCGCGAATCCAATCTAACGGTGCTTGCAGCTCCTGGTCCATCGGCTTGCATCACCGCTCTAACGGTTGCAGGACTTCCCACAAATCAATTTCACTTTGTAGGTTTTTTACCACCCCAGCAAACAGCACGTCAGAAAAAGCTTATTGAACTATTACCCCTAAACGCCACATTGGTCCTCTACGAATCCCCCAAGCGCCTCAAAGCGCTTCTTAGCGATATCGGAACAATCGTGGAAAACAATCGGCAAGTTGCGGTTTGTCGAGAATTGACCAAAAAATTCGAGGAAGTAAAGGTTGGAACACCCTCTGAACTATTAGAGCATTTCGAATTAAAGGCTGCTAAAGGTGAAATCGTTGTTTTAATTGAACCGGGGGGCTCCACCGAAATCGACCAAAGTGATTTGGAGGCCGCGCTTCTTGAAGCGATGGACACACTTCGTATTAAAGATGCAGCGGACGCGGTCGCAGGGGCCTTTAGCATGCCAAGACGTGAAATCTATCAGTTGGCTTTGCAACTAAAGAAGGACAGGCTAACGCCTTAATGACACTGACATTACCCTGAATAGCAAAGCAAATTAAATCTCTGGAATAGCCGCTGAACACCGTTTAATCACAAGGTTCTAGTCCAGCGCATCTTAGTTATTTTTCCGCCAGTAGTGAGGCCATTTACTTTTTCACTGCTCATGAGAAAACAATCATATTCGCCCAATTCCAATAATCCAACAAACGTTTTGGGCCATAAACGAGCATAAAGCACCAAAATTCGTTTTGGCTCAGTCCCACTATCTGTTCATAGCTACATTAAAGTCATTGAAATTTCCCTGGTGCAATAGCCCTATTGCCTCTGCTTGAACGCAATGCCATTTATAAAAAAACAGCGCAGGTGAATATCATGTCAAAGAAAATTGCATTTCAAATGGACCCAATTGAGTCTGTCGACATCAATGGTGACAGCTCCTTTCATTTGGCACTTGAGGCGCAAGCCCGGGGACACGACATCTATTATTACACTCCAGACATGCTTGCTTTTCAAAACGGCAAGGTTACCGCCAAAGGTCAAAAGATGCAGCTGTCCCGTGAGCAAGGCAATCACGTTGATCTTGGAGCGATTGAAGAGTTAGACCTCCAGTCATTTGACGTAGTTTGGTTACGGCAAGACCCACCTTTTGATATGGGATATATCACATCGACACATCTGCTAGACCTTTTAAAACCTTATACTTTGGTGGTGAATGATCCGTTTTGGGTGCGCAATTTTCCTGAGAAACTGCTAATGTTGCAATTTCCAGACCTGATACCGCCGACTACGATTGCTCGGGACCTCGACACACTTAAAGCTTTTAAAGCCATTCATAATGATGTGATCGTGAAACCCTTGTATGGTAATGGAGGCGCTGGGGTTTTCCGCCTGACCCCTGAAGATCGAAATATCGCATCCTTGCACGAATTATTCACAGGTATTAACCGCGAGCCACTGATTATTCAGAAATTCCTGCCAGACGTGAGCAATGGCGATAAGAGAGTTATCATAGTGGATGGTGAGGCTGTTGGTGCGATCAACCGAGTTCCAGCCACCGGTGAGACCCGTTCCAATATGCACGTAGGGGGTAGACCTGAAAAAGTTGGGTTAACGGCCCGCGATTTAGAAATTTGCACCAAAATAGGCCCCATGTTGCGTGAAAAAGGCCAAGTCTTCGTTGGGATTGATGTGATTGGGGATTACTTGACAGAAATTAATGTAACATCTCCGACAGGACTACAGGAATTGCAACGTTTCGATGGTACAGATGTAGCCGCTTTAATTTGGGACGTAATTGAAACGAAGCTATCATTTTAAATAAAATTAATATGTGGTATTTCCTTTGTGTTGATTAGGCTCCATCGTCAAGTCTAACGGCGCTGATGCAGCTTCTAGATCATCTACTTGCAAAGGCCCAGTTGGCCGCCCAAGCCTATTACGGACAACCCAAATCAGCCGGTCTTCTGCGCGGGTGATAGCAACATACGCCAAACGTTTCCAAAGCTGCACCCCCGCTTCAATGCGATTCATACGAGCGGCTATATAAATATCAGGTGCAAAAACCTGGACCGTATCCCACTGAGAACCCTGCGCCTTGTGAATGGTGATCGCTGCCCCGTGCAAAAACGTAGCTCCCATTTTTGATGCAAAGGGAATGAACGGTTCTTCCTCATCAGGCTTTTCAATCTTAACAATACTGGCAGCCCCAAATTGTGGGTGTTCAGCACCTATAACGTGCAAACGGGAAAATCCCGGTCGGCGTCCTGGCCCCATATAAATAACTTGAGCCCCTTTGATGAGGCCCCGCGCTTCCAGGTCAAGTCTTTTCTTCCGATGTTTTAAGGGCAATTCTAATCCGTCACAGATCAAAGGTTCGCCCACCAAGAGCTCTTCGGCAGGCGCATCAAATGACGAACGGAAAGCATGGATTAACTTGATGCGCGTCACATTGCGCCACACCAAAACAGGAGAGCGTGCCATCAAGTCGGCCTCAACCCTTTGCCCCATGACAACACGATCATCTTTTTGAGCCGCGTCTTTGATCATCTGCTCAAAGTCTGAAAATGTAAGTTCAGGATCTCCCAGAGCATGAGCCAAATCAAGAATTGGATTGTCATTCTTCTGTCGGTGTACTCGATTTAGGAGTAGTCGACGGCCTTTGGGGAACTCGTCAAAAACCATCGTACCAGATTGGTTGACCGGCGGAAGCTGGGCAGGATCCCCAAAAAGGATTAAGGTTGGAAAAATTTCTTGGAGATCTTCAAATTGCTTTGCATCCAGCATCGAACTTTCATCAACAAAACCAATATCAAGTGGATCTTCACGGCGCTTCCAGCCAGTGATAAAGTCAGATCCACGCAACCCAGCAGCAGCCAATGCACCAGGGATTGAAGCGTTTGAAGCATAAAAATTTGCCGCACGATCCAATGCATGCGCCGTCAGACCCTCAATTTCAGGTTGAGGTCCGTCTCCACTTAACCATTCTGCAAATTTTTCATACTCAGGGTCATACATTGGCGTATATAAAATTCGGTGAATAGTCGTGGCAGGCACACCGCGATTGCGCAAAACACTTGCGGCTTTATTTGTTGGTGCAAGAATTGCCAAACTGCGCTTTTCCTTACGCGCCCGCCCTTCATAATCTCCTGACACAATATTCACCCCAGCATCTTTCAAGGCCTCATAGAGGTTCGCTAACAGGAGGGTTTTTCCAGATCCTGCTTTGCCAATCACCGCCGCGATATTCTCTTTATTCGCTCTTAGCGGTGTAAGCATGCCATTTTCTAAATCCACACCGGCTGCACGTAAAATTCCACTGACGGAATCGAAGGCTTGTGCCTGATCTTCTGAATATTTGACAGGTTCTAGGGACATAAGACTATCTAGCCAAAGCGGGCCTGGGGTTCCAGCACATTCCATGCAAGCCGGGGACCAAAAGAATTACCGCTTTGATGACAGGCTTTGGATTAGCTTTCCCGCACATGTGTGCAGATCTGCGACCTTAACTAACGTGAAGCAGCCAATGTCTCATCTATCGACCGTAAACCTTTGCCTGGAGATTGCACAAGAACTGCCATATTACCGGGAAGATGTTCATTGCGACGCATTTTCATGTGAGCCTCTGGTAAATCGTTCCAATCAAAAACTTCAGACAAACATGGGTTTAGGCGATCTTCGCACATCAAACGGTTGGCAGATGATGCTTGTTTAAGGTTCGCAAAATGGGAGCCTTGAAGCCGCTTTTGATGCATCCACATATACCGCACATCCAAGGTCAAGTTATACCCGGTCGTACCGGCGCAAATCACAACCATACCACCTTTTTTGCAAACGAATGTTGAAACTGGAAAGGTGCTTTCACCCGGATGTTCAAAGACCATGTCAGGATTATTGCCTTTACCAGTAATTTCCCAAATAGCAGTGCCAAATTTGCGCGTTTCTTTGAACCAATTTACGTATTCCGGCGTGTTGACTGTCGGCATTTGTCCCCAGCAATTAAAGTCACGACGGTTAAGCACGCCTTTAGCGCCCAACCCCATCACAAAATCTCTTTTATTTTCGTCACTGATCACCCCGATTGCATTTGCGCCAACAACGCTGGCCAGCTGGACCGCGTAAGATCCCAGTCCACCTGATGCACCCCAAATCAAAACATTCTGACCCGGTTTTAGATCGTGTGGGGCATGCCCAAACAACATGCGGTAGGCCGTCGCTAAAGTCAGAGTATAGCAGGCACTTTCTTCCCAGCTGAGGTGTGCTGGGCGCCGCATTAATTGCTGACTTTGAACACGAGTAAACTGGCTAAAGGATCCATCCGGCGTTTCATAGCCCCAAATGCGTTGGCTTTTGGAATACATTGGATCCCCGCCATTGCATTCTTCGTCATCGCCATCATCCTGATTGCAGTGTACTACGACTTCATCGCCGACTTTCCAACGCGTTACTTTTGACCCAACAGCCCAAACTATACCGGCCGCATCAGATCCTGCAATGTGGTATGGTTGTTTGTGTCCATCAAAAGGACTGATCGGCACACCGAGCGCCGCCCAAACACCGTTATAATTTACTCCAGCTGCCATCACCAGAACCAGCACATCATAACTTGCGAGTTTTGGGACATCTAAAATTTCCTGCAACATGGCTTTATTTGGCTCGCCATGGCGCTCTTTGCGGATTGCCCACGCATACATTTGTTTAGGTACATGACCTAACGGTGGCATTTCGCCCATCTCATATAGGTCTTTTTTGATAGCATCATGGGTATTCAAGGCGGAGTTAGCATCCAACGGCATGAGGGGGCCCTTACGTAAATTATAGCAACACAGGTAAACCCTGCAGATCTCCGACATAGAATCCGTTACGCAATAATGCAACCCTATGAATAGATATTTTGTAACTTTAGTTCGCAATGAATCAAATTAAATCAAATTTTCAAGATATACGGCATAGTATTGCACCACACCCATACCCCTTTCAGTAATTGCATGGCTATCAGGGCCCAGTACAATTAATTTTAAGTAGGTTAGGTTTTCAGAACAATTTCAGGAGTAAAGGCAATATCAGTTCCTGAGACATACAAATGATCCTGATCAAGAAATTCCAGCTTTTGAGGCAATCTCGTTTCGATAATGTCCGCAGAGAGTTGGCGGTGCGCGGCCAAAATGCTTACAATAATCGACGCTGTTAGGACCGGAACGGCACTGCCAATATGCAGTATCAATTAACTTGCAATATTTTCAGCGATATCCTGTCCCAGTTTCTACATAAACTCATGCAAACTTAAAGGAGCCATAAACATCTCAGAAATTACGGTAGGCGAAACGGGACGTCCGATAGATGCTAGTATTACGCCAATTTGTATTAAACCTATCAAAACTGTCAGCTGTAGAAATTGCGACGCTGCATCGAATTGACAGAGCGATACTGCTCGGCCATTAAGTACGAACGCGCAATAATATTGCGCGGACGAATTGAAAGGCCCGATTATGACCCAAGCTAAAAAAGATCATCCATGGATATTTCGAACTTATGCCGGGCACTCTACCGCGAAGGCGTCAAATACGCTCTACAGATCAAACCTTTTAAAAGGTCAAACGGGACTATCCGTGGCTTTTGACCTACCCACACAGACAGGATACGATAGTGATCACCCTTTAGCGCGAGGCGAAGTAGGTAAGGTAG
>JAPKEA010000121.1 GCA_028822275.1 Planktomarina sp.
AAACTTCATTCGAGCATCATCGAAAGCATTAAACCCACATTCGTAAGCTGACACTTTTTCAGGATCTGGGTTTTGAACAGCCGCAAATGCAGCGGCTAAAAGCAAAACAATGCCCAATCCGATTGCTACTGCTAGTAGCATTAAAATTGGCAAATAATCTCGTGCAATTTCTTCCACGTCTGCTCCTCACGCGCGCTCCGTATGGAGCTACTCGAGGCTGGGTGTACGCCTAGCCACAACTCGGGTCAACGCCTCGAATGGTCATTCTTGCAGCTAAGAAGCACTATTTCAGCGAAGCTCGCCTAGGCAGAGGCCCAAGGTGGAAGCGTTTTACTAAAAAATGCCCCAATTCCCTGCGCTGCCTCATCGGTTTCCCATTGGTCTACCAAAGCCTGAACAGTCATTTCTATTGTTTCTTGGTCAACCTTGGGCCCTAAGTCTCGCACCAAAGCTTTAGCCGCAGCAACGGCACCCGGAGCGCAGGATAAATACGGCTGAACATGTGAAAAAACGGTTTCATCCAAGACTTTTTCGTCGACCACATCTGCTAACAAACAGAGATCGAGGGCCTCTGCCGCATCGAATCTCCGTGAACACATAAAAACACGTCGCGCATGCGCTTCACCCATGCGCGCAATAACATAAGGACTTATGGTCGCAGGGACCAATCCTAGCTTTGTTTCCGTCAATCCCATCAACGCCCCGTGGACGCCAATGGCAACATCGCAAATAGACGCGAGACCAACGCCCCCTCCAAATGCATTACCATGGATTCTGCCAATAACCGGCTGCGGGAGCGTGTTCCATTCAAACAACATCATCGCCAATGCGCGCGCGCCCATGGCACGCTCTTCAGCTGTGGAGTTTATTTGGTCTTGCATCCACTGCAAATCACCACCTGCACAAAAACTGCGCCCATGTGCCGCAAGGATAACAACTCTGATGTTGGAATGTCGAATTTCCTGTGCCACAGAATTTAAGTCTGCAATCATCTGCTCGGACATCGCGTTATGTTTTTCTGGTCGGTTCAGCCAAACAGTGCAGACCATCTCGTCAGTCA
Organism: Planktomarina sp.; assembly: GCA_028822275.1. Taxonomy (GTDB): domain Bacteria; phylum Pseudomonadota; class Alphaproteobacteria; order Rhodobacterales; family Rhodobacteraceae; genus Planktomarina. The sequence continues at coordinate 1,061 of JAPKEA010000121.1, forward strand.
CATCAAATTCAATCGTCTCAAATGGCATTAAGGGGCCTCCCAACAATACTACGCGCCATGTCTCCAACCCGGGCAAGTGCTGCTCGGTTCGGATCACCCAGAATGGAAAAACCACGAGACAGTAAGTGGTCAAAGACCTTTTCAGTACCTACATTGCCCTTTGCACCCGGTGCATAGGGACAACCTCCTAAGCCCGCTATCGACGCATCAAAGGTGCGTAGACCGTGCTCTAAGGAAACATCGATGTTATCAAGAGCACGTGCGGCAGTATCGTGATAATGCCCTGCCAGAATGCGAGCTGGCAAACGTTCTTTAACAGCAGCCAGCATAGCATCCACCTGATCTGGGTACCCGGTACCAATAGTATCACCGAGTGAAATTTCGTCACAACCCGCCTGAAATAAAATTTCAGCTATTTCGGCGACATCTGACGGTGCAACCTTACCATCGTATGGGCAATCGATAACACACGATATGTACCCACGCAGCGCAATTGAACCATCAGTATTATTTTTAAAGTCATCTATCAGAAGCTTTACACGCTCGATGGCACCAGTACGAGAAATATTGGTATTAGCGCGATTAAATCCCTCAGTGGCAGCGAGAAACATGCAAATCCCTTGAACAGGTGAAATTAATGCATCTTGCAGGCCACGCGCATTTGGTGCCAGTGCGTAGAGATCTGACGCCCTGCGAGAGCTGCCAGAGACCACAGCAGATCCATCAGCCATTTGAGGCACCCATTTTGGGCTTACAAAACTGGCACATTCAATTCGGGGCAATCCAGCCTTGGCAAGACCATCAACCAATGCAATTTTCTGCAAGGCGTTTATAAAAACAGGTTCATTTTGCAATCCATCACGTGGACCAACCTCAAAAATTTCAACTACATCAGTCATTCAAACACTGATTTCATCTAATTTAATCAATGCAAGCACTTGTCCGGCTTTCACCTGATCATCAGCTTCAACAGAAAGCTCTCCAACTGAACCACCCTCAGCTGCGCGCAACGTATGTTGCATTTTCATGGCTTCGAGAACTAGGATAGCATCGCCCTGCGCGACTTGCTGCCCTTGTTTAACGAATACAGCTTTAACAAGTCCCGGCATAGGCGCCAAAATAGCACCATCACTTTTAACAGTTGAGCTTCTATCTAAAGGGTTAGGGGCCTCAAATACATAGGTTGATGTTCCATAAACATATATATGTTGGCCATCTTTAAAGCCAGTGACACCGTCACTACCCGCTAAAAACCAACCCTGACTGTTTGTCTTAAGTTCAAGAATCTCACTTTGAACCTCTACCGAGGCACAATGGCCACTGATACTTACTTGCACTAGCTTTTCTGTATCTTGCCAGCGCAACAGAACACTGTGTTGTAAGGGCGAAAAGTTTGAAAAACCCTGGTAGGCGACATCCATATCTTCACGCGGTAAACTCAGAGCAAAAATTGCTGCTACTGCCCAGTCCCTGGAACTTGGAGCATCAAGATGCGTTAACTGCACCAGATCTCGCGCGATTAAACCGGTATCAAAACTTCCTGACGCGAAGTCTTGATGCTCAAGCAATGCAATTAAGAAATCCCTATTAGTTTTTACTCCAGCGATAAAAGTTTGGCGTAAACCGCGTAGTAATTTAGCTCGCGCTTGCACACGATCTGTCCCGCTTGAAATCAGCTTAGCAATCATAGGATCATAAAACAGGCTGATATTGTCACCGACCCTCACACCAGTTTCAACCCGCAATCCAGGACCAAATTCTAATCGAGATAGACAGCCTGACGAGGGCAAAAAATCTAACTGCGGATCCTCAGCATAAAGCCTAACCTCAATCGAGTGTCCTTGTGCTGAAATTTCATCTTGTAATTTGGGCAATACATGGCCTGCGGCCACCCTTAATTGCCACTCAACCAAATCAATACCTAGTATTTCTTCTGTAACAGGATGTTCAACCTGCAAACGCGTATTCATCTCCATGAAGTAAAAATTATCAAACCTTAGCGGGCAGCTGCTATCAACAATAAATTCAACCGTTCCAGCGCTAGCATAACCGATTGCCTCAGCTGCCCTAACGGCTGCTTGCCCCATCGCTTCACGCATATCTTCAGGCATGGCTGGTGCCGGTGCCTCTTCTACCACTTTTTGATGCCTGCGCTGTAAAGAACAGTCACGCTCATAGAGGTAAACCGCGGACGTTCCGTCTCCAAAAACCTGAATTTCGATATGCCTTGGATTTGAAATAAATTTTTCAATCAAAACACGATCGTTGCCGAAGGAGGCACGAGCTTCTGATTGAGCTGACACTAAATGCTCAGAAAATTCACCATCATTTGTGACTAGACGTATACCCTTACCGCCACCACCTGCAACGGCTTTAATTAGAACCGGGTATCCTATATCTGATGCGGCTGCACGTAGTATATCTGGCGATTGCACCTCCTCATGATACCCGGGAACCACCGGGACCTGTGCCTTTTCCATTAAAAGTTTTGCAGCGTCTTTAAGACCCATCGCACGAATTGCAGTTGATGAAGGCCCAACCCAAATGAGACCAGCATCTTCGACCGCCTGTGCAAAATCTGGATCCTCAGACAAAAACCCGTAGCCCGGATGTACTGCGTCTGCACCACGCGAAAGCGCGGCTTGGATAATGTCCGCACCCCGCAAATAACTTTCAGACGGAGTATTTCCTCCGAGATAAAAAACATCATCACAGGCCAAAACATGACAGGCTTCAGCATCCGACGCTGACGCTACAGCGAGTGTGTCGATACCCATCCTTGAAGCAGTTCGCGCTATGCGACAGGCAATCTCTCCTCGGTTCGAGATCAGTAGTTTTTTAATCATTTTTCTGCGTTTTCAGATTTATAGCTACGGTATCGGCGCCGGAATATAAAGTTCGGACGATCTCCTTCAAATAGGTAGAAGCAAACCAAAACGGTCACCATGGCATTAAAAAGGTCATAAAACTGGCCATAACTTATTGAAACAGTGCCATAGCTTGAAGCTAAAGAGAAAAACCGGATCAAGAAAATCAAAGGAACGAATAAGGATGCCAGGTATGCTAGCCGATTTCGAAGCACCAGGCCGGCTCCAGTCACGAACAAGGCTACACCATAGAGAAGACGCGGCAAAGAGCTGCTGCTGCCAAGTACAATTTCTAGGGCACCAATAGCAACAAACCATACGCAAATCAGAAAGATGACACCTCCAAAGCGTCCTTTAGAAAGCCCTCGAACCTCCAGATCACTGACATAGACCCAATGACGGCCAAAGCTGTCGGGTTGCGTTAAAACTATGTGTGGTTTTTCATCCATCGTTTACATCCTAAAGACGCCAAATTTTGTTTCGCCAATCGGGGCATTTAACGCTGCACGCAAAGATAGAGCCAGTATCTTGCGACTGTCGCGTGGGTCAATTACGCCATCATCCCAAAGCCGCGCACTTGCGTAGAGAGGGTCGGATTGTTCGTCGAACATATCCAAAGTCGGTTGTTTAAAAGCAGACTCTTCCTCCGTACTCCAAGTTCCACCCGCCCGCTCAATGGCATCACGCTTGACGGTTGCTAGGACACCGGCGGCCTGCACGCCGCCCATAACTGCAGTCCGGGAGGTTGGCCAAGTCCACAGGAAACGCGGCTGAAAGGCTCTGCCCGACATGCCATAATTGCCGGCCCCGTAGCTACCGCCCACAATAATTGTTATTTTAGGAACAGAGGTACAGGCGACGGCGGTCACCATTTTAGCGCCGTGGCGCGCTATGCCCTCGTTCTCATATTTTTGACCAACCATAAACCCAGTAATATTCTGTAAAAAAATTAAAGGTTTCTTGCGCTGACTACAGAGTTCAATAAAGTGTGCTCCCTTCTGGGCGGCTTCGGAAAACAATACTCCATTATTCGCAACAATCCCAACTGCAATGCCTTCAATATGAGCAAATCCGGTGACCAGAGTGTCGCCAAAACGGGCCTTAAACTCATCAAAACGGCTACCATCAACCAAGTGGTTTATTACTTCTCTAATGTCATAAGGTGTGGTCAAATCTGCGGGCACAACCTCAAATAAGCCATCAGCCGCGGCCGTTGGTGGGTCGAAATGAATTGATGATTGTTCCAAAGGTGGATGCAAATGTCTCACAGCCTCTCGCGCCAAGGCCAAGGCATGCGTGTCATCTTCTGCCAAATAATCAGCAACTCCCGAAAGCCGCGTATGAACGTCACCACCGCCTAAATCTTCAGCAGTTACAACCTCTCCGGTTGCAGCTTTCACTAAAGGAGGCCCAGCCAGAAAAATTGTGCCCTGGTCTTTCACAATTATAGACACATCAGCCATTGCGGGAACATAGGCTCCACCAGCAGTACAGGACCCCATCACAACTGCTATCTGGGCAATTCCTTTGGCAGACATTTGAGCTTGGTTATAAAAAATTCGTCCAAAATGATCTCTATCTGGAAAAACTTCATCCTGATTGGGTAAATTGGCTCCTCCACTATCTACTAATGAGATTACTGGAAGATGGCATTCTTCAGCAATTTCCTGAGCACGTAGATGCTTTTTCACTGTCATTGGATAATAAGTACCACCTTTCACAGTGGCATCATTACAAATGACCATAACATCGCGCCCATGCACTTGGCCAATCCCTGCAATCAGACCTGCGCACGGCGCTGCGCCATCATACATTCTATGCGCAGCTATTACGCCTATTTCAAGAAATGAGCTACCGGGATCCAAAAGGTTCGCGACCCGATCTCGTGGTAACATTTTTCCGCGAGATACGTGACGATCCCGAGATCTTACACCGCCCCCAAAAGCTGCATCCTGCGCAGCTTGTGATACCCGCTCTAACGCATCTAAATGTGCTTTTTTACGACCCTGCACCGTTGCATCCAACATAAGATTAGCCTTTCTATATACAGTAATTAGCTGTTGAACGGCCTTCTAAGCAAGCTGCATACTCACCAGTTAATCCTGCAAATTCAATTATTTGGCACCCGAGTCGCGCAGAAACTGCACTTACAGGGGCGTTGACACTCACCGCTTCACATTTTTGCGACACATAATCCACCCATACACTCAGAATTTCTGACATCTCAGTAGCTGCTTTAAGTGTGATTGCGTTAGTCACTTCTGCTTGCAACAGCGTCATACTTACGCTCCAATCTTCTCGTTGCCCTTAAAAACATCTGACATGGCTTTCCGATCCAACATCATCGCCCAGACATGGGGCGAATAATTGTCCTAAACATTGGTTCCAAGTGCTTGTCGTGTCTAAGTTCTCAAGACAAGCTAACGCTGAAACATGCGCTTTAGGTAAAACTAAATCGGCTTGTCCAGCAGTCCCAAGAATAATGAGAGCTGCTGCCGCTATAATTTTATTCATATCATTAGCTCCATTAATTCCCGACCTATGAGCATCCTTCGGATTTCACTCGTTCCTGCACCAATCTCCATTAGTTTAGCGTCCCTGAACATTCTCGCAACTGGAGAATCGTTCAAAAATCCTGCTCCACCAAGAGCTTGAACCGCCTGATGTGCCTGCTTCATGGCCTCTTCACTCGCATATAAACAACAGGCCGCTGCATCTTGTCGTGTTACTTCACTCCGATCACAGGCCTTTGCCACTTCATAAACATAAGCGCGAGCAGAATTCATGGCTGTATACATATCAGCAATTTTTCCCTGCATAAGCTGGAAGTTACCAATGGGTTGACCAAACTGCTTTCGCTCGGCCACATAAGGCATAACTTCGTCCATACAGGCCGCCATAATTCCAAGACCGATACCAGCAAGAACAACACGTTCGTAATCAAGCCCAGACATCAAAACACTGGCACCGCACCCTTCTTCACTTAGGACGTTTTCAAACGGCACCTCTACATTTTTAAATATCAACTCTGCGGTGTTAGATCCACGCATGCCTAGCTTGTCAAAATGAGGGCTTGTCGAAAAACCTACCATTTCACGTTCGACCAAAAACGCAGTCAAACCACGAGACCCAGCTACTGGATCTGTTTTGGCATATACTACAAGAACATCAGCGTCAGGCCCATTTGTAATCCAGAACTTATTACCATTTAGACGATAATAACCATTTCGCTTTTCCGCTCTGAGGCTCATTGATATTACATCAGAGCCTGAACCTGCTTCGCTCATAGCCAATGCGCCGACGTGATCACCAGAGACCAATTTAGGAAGATATTTCTGCTTTTGCTCTATTGTACCGTTCAAACGGATTTGGTTAACACATAGATTAGAATGTGCCCCATATGACAGACTAACACTCGCAGAGGCTCGTGCTATTTCCTCGATGACAATTGTGTGAGCCAAATATCCCAGTCCAACACCACCGTGTTCCTCATCCACAGTCACACCCAGCAAGCCCATGTCTCCCATAGACTTCCAAAGATGTGTCGGAAATTT
>JAPKEA010000565.1 GCA_028822275.1 Planktomarina sp.
CCGTGCCATTACCTTTCAGCTGGCTAAAGTTGCGGTCAGTGGAGATTTGTCCAATCATATCTTGGGGACGATCCAATGGCTGCCTGCACCACCGGTTTTCGCGTGGCTGCTCCCGCAAAAAACCTGAGCGAAAGCGGCTCGACTGGTCTGCCTAAACGGATTTCGATCTGACAGTTCGTGCGTCATCTGCTCTTATTACGACATGGCGTATCGTAAATGCTTGAACAGTACGCAAACAGGAAATATTATATCAATATGAGATTTGCCGTGGCGAATGTCGGTCAAGAAGGCTGTAATCAAACCATAAACATTTTTAATTTTGAAAAGTGAAAAATATGATGAAAATTTTTAACAAGACAGCTAAAGTTCTAGCAGTAGTGGTGCTTGGCTGCAACGCTTTGATCTTAGGGGCCGGAGCAGCTTCCGCTGCTGATATGAGTTGGATTACTATGATTCACAACAACTCAGATGAAAATTATTTTATGACGGCTAGAGATGATATACACCTTGGCTGTCTCTACAATGACGCTGAAAAACAAGACTTGCATGGATGCAACGACGACGGTGCTATGATTCTTCTTAAAGCTGGAGTGTCATATTGGGCAGACTGGATGATTGTTCCTTGGGGTGGTCGGGGAGGTGATGGTCATTTTCGATCGATCCACCCTGGACTTGAATTGCCAGGAGGCATGCCCACGATATCTCCGGACATGTCAAAAGGCGTTTACTTCTATCAAAGCAGTCGTAACGGCAAACCAATCATTAAATGGAAGCGGATCGATGGAGCAGTTTTGCAGCAAGAAAGCCATGTAGTGCCCTGCGGAAAATCCGAGTACGAGTTGTATATAGACGAACGTTCTGTCCCATCATTGGATTTGGTATGGTCTCCATGTGGGGATTGGTACGATAGAGCCGCAAGAGACGAATGGAAGGACCAAATTGATGGGTTCTACGAAGAAGCAAAGAGTAATAGGCCTGCGGATCTGGCTATAAATGTTAAAAAGTTAACCGAATAGAAAAAAGAGAAATGAATCTTGGCTCCAGTTCCTTATTACTTTGGGACTGGAGCTAAAATACAACTGTCGTCTTTTGATAACTAAACTGAACTTCCAGCAACTTTAGCTGGTAGGACAAACAGGATATGTTTCCTTAATTATGTTTTCTTTTTGGTATTAGTGTTGGTGTTCCCGCATCTTCAGAGGCTATGCAAAACACTACGTACTGGCACAAATCGTTTTGGAATTGTTGGCTGCGTATTGCTTCCATCGGAAGCTTCCCGGGATTTTGGGGGCGACCCGATGTCTTAGAACATAATGTTTTTTACTTAATACCCACACTTCCTATAGCGGCTGCTCATGCATTGTCTGGCCATAGCTTGGGCTTTGGAGATGTCGGCTGCTGTCATTTTAGCAGCAGTTTTATCTCTATTGTGCTTATTTTTGTGTATGTCACCATTAGTTGATGCTACACTAAACCACATATAAGATCTGACATTTTCTTGAGCCACGCCTGTGCCTCTCCTATACATCAAAGCAAGCTGGAATTGAGCGATAGCGTTCCCTTGTCTGGCAGCTAAAGTGAACCACTTCACGGCCGCAAAGTAGTCCTGTTCAACGCCAGCACCCGAATGGAACGCAAAAGCGAGACTAACTTGGGCCGATACATTACCTTGCTCAGCAGCAAGACGATACCACTTCACAGCTTCAGGATAATCCTGAAGAACACCTGTGCCCAAAGCATACATACCACCGAGAAAGGATTGGGCCCTAGCATCCCCTTGCTCAGCCAGTGGCAGCAGTTCTTCCAGCGCAGTAGCGTAGTCATATGCCTCAAGCGCCACTAACCCCTTATAAAAGTCCTCGAACCACTTTACACTTTCGTAGTCCTGTTCATTTCCTTCGGCGATACCGTTTACATTCCAACCCAGAAGAAATTGACTCTCTTGATCACCTTGCTCAGCAGCAAGACGATACCACTTCACAGCTTCAGGATAATCCTGAAGA
>JAPKEA010000122.1 GCA_028822275.1 Planktomarina sp.
TACAGGACAACCTACACTTTACGCCTTGGTCTAAATGGTGATTAAATAACTGAAACCTGGTGACGGGCATAAAAATTCCTCTTAATTGGATTTTGACGCCCCTCGCTTCCAGAGTTTTTATTGCCAAGCTTTTTGAGCGCATTGTTTTAATGATCTAAAAACAAATACGAGGATGGGATTGAAACTTTCTGATAAAACATGTAGGCGAAAAACAACATCGGTTCTTTGGCTTCCAACCCCAAAAATCCACCGGAAAACTTTACGGGCTGCATGCCCGTTTTTTTGTGCCTGAAAGTTGATTATGACTGATTTGATCGCCAAAGCAGCAATGGACAAACGTATTTATGAAATCCTAAACCCAGCGATTGAGGGTATGGGTTTTGAAATTGTGCGTCTTCGCTTAATGGGGGGTAATACACCATTATTACAAATCATGGCTCAAAAGCCTGATGGCACTATGGAAGTAGATGGCTGTGCTGAAATTAGCACTGCTGTTTCTGCTCTCATGGATGTCGAAGATCCAATTATTGAGGCATATACTTTAGAAATATCGAGTCCTGGTATCGACCGCCCGCTGACACGGTTTAAGGATTTCGATCAATGGCTTGGATATACGGCGAAAATTGAAACAGAACAACTGGTTGATGGCCGCCGCCGCTTCAAAGGTGAGCTGGCCGGTGTCGAGGGTGACGAAATTCTCATCACAATTGACGAAGGTACAATTGGTTTGAAATTTGACTGGCTAGCTGACGCAAAGCTGATACTTACTGACGAATTGATCCGTGAGGTCCTGAAGGGTCGTAAAGACGCAGGTCACATCGATGAAACCCAATATGATGAAGTGCAAACCATCGTTGATGGAGAGGAAGATTAATGGCCATTACATCTGCAAACCAGCTTGAGCTCTTGCAAACAGCAGAAGCTGTTGCGCGCGAAAAAATGATTGATCCAGGCTTAGTTATCGAAGCCATGGAAGAATCTTTGGCACGCGCTGCCAAGTCCCGTTACGGCGCTGAAATGGATATTCGCGTATCCATTGACCGCAAAACTGGTCGTGCGACTTTCACTCGTGTTCGTACTGTGGTTACAGAAGATTTGCTGGAAAATTACCAGGCTGAATTTACTGTAGAGCAAGCAAAGCAATACATGGAAAGTCCAGAGGTTGGTCAAACGCTTGTGGAAGAAGTTCCACCTGTTGAAATGGGCCGGATTGCAGCGCAAGCCGCAAAGCAGGTTATTTTGCAAAAAGTCCGAGAAGCTGAGCGTGATAGCCAATTCGAAGAATTCAAAGATCGTGCTGGTACGATCATTAACGGTTTGGTTAAGCGCGAGGAATATGGAAATGTTATTGTAGATATTGGCCGTGGCGAAGCCGTATTGCGGCGTAATGAAAAAATTGGTCGCGAAAGCTATCGTCCGAACGACCGTATTCGAGTTTACATAAAAGACGTGCGCCGCGAGCAACGTGGCCCACAAATATTTCTCTCACGGACAGCCCCAGAATTTATGGCGGAATTGTTCAAGATGGAAGTTCCGGAAATTTATGATGGTATTATCGAGATTAAAGCTGTTGCACGTGATCCTGGTTCGCGCGCTAAAATAGCGGTGATTTCTTATGATAGTTCTATAGACCCAGTTGGCGCCTGTGTCGGTATGCGTGGGAGCCGTGTTCAAGCTGTTGTAAACGAGCTTCAAGGCGAAAAAATTGATATCATTCCTTGGAATGAAGACCAGCCCACCTTTTTGGTTAATGCTTTGCAGCCGGCGGAAGTTACTAAAGTTGTGCTGGATGAAGAGGCGGGCAAGATTGAAGTTGTTGTTCCAGGTGAACAGCTCAGCTTAGCCATTGGCCGCCGTGGACAAAATGTCCGTTTGGCCAGTCAGCTTACAAACCTTGATATCGATATCATGACCGAAGAAGAGGAATCTAAGCGTCGTCAAGCTGAGTTCGAAGTGCGCACTAAATTGTTTATGGATAACTTGGACCTCGATGAATTCTTTGCACAACTTCTCGTTTCTGAAGGCTTCACCAATCTTGAGGAGGTTGCATATGTTGAAGTTGATGAACTTTTAGTCATCGATGGTGTTGACGAAGCGACTGCCGGTGAGCTTCAGGCGCGTGCTCGTGATGTTATAGAGTCTGAAAACAAACGAGCAATGGAGCGTGCGCGTGAACTGGGCGTGGAAGATAGCCTAGTGACATTCGAAGGCTTAACGCCACTGATGATTGAAGCTTTGGCTGAAGATGGTGTAAAAACCCTAGAAGACTTCGCAACCTGTGCAGACTGGGAACTAGCTGGTGGCTGGACAACGGAAGGAGGCGAACGTGTTAAAGATGATGGTGTCCTTGAGAAATTTGAAGTTGATCTTGCTGAAGCCCAAAATATGGTGATGACTGCTCGGATTATGTTGGGGTGGGTTGATCCAGACGACTTGGCATCAGAAAAAGAGCTTTCTGAAGAAGTTAAAGTGGAGAAATAGAGTTAAATGAGCCGAGGTAGTACCAAAAAAGTAGAAGATCTCGCTGAACGTAAATGTCTACTCAGCCAAGATTCTGGTCCAAAATCAGGCCTTATCCGCTTTGTTACTAGTCCTGACGGTGTGGTAGTGCCGGATATTCTTGAAAAATTACCAGGACGAGGATATTATGTAGCTGCCAACAAAAACGTTCTGGAAGAAGCTATAAAAGCAAAGGTTTTTTCCCATGGCGCAAAGGTGCAAGTCACTGTACCAGAAGGGCTAATCTATGAAATTGACCGCCAATTGGCGCGCCGCGTTGTTGACCTCGTATCTATTGCTCGCAAAGCAGGTAAAGCTGTGACTGGTTTTGAAAAAGTTAAAGGTTGGTTGGCTGATGGCCGGGCCAAAATTTTACTTCAGGCTAGTGATGGATCGGAACGTGGAAAAGGTAAATTATGGACACCCGAAGGGGGAAGATTTTTTGGATGTTTAAATTCACAGGAATTGGGTTTGGCATTTGGGCGCGGGCATGCGATACACGCCGCAATCTCCCCTGGCGGACTCAGCGTTCGGGTAGTAAACGAAGCAGACAAGTTACGTGGATTACGAGAAGCCGATTAAGTGGCACAGGGCTTTTGCCCTCTGAAAGGACGATAGAGCTTTATGAGCGACGACGGTAAAAATACATTAGGTTTGCGTGGTGGCCCCCGCGCGGGCAACGTGAAACAGAGTTTCAGCCATGGCCGGACTAAGAATGTTGTGGTGGAAACTAAACGTAAACGTGTTGTTGTGCCAAAACCTGGTGCGGCAAAACCTGCTGCACCTGGCACAGTGCGCGGTGGAGATCCGGCGCGTAGACCAGCGGGTATCTCAGACGTCGAAATGGACCGTCGTTTAAAGGCCGTACAGGCGGCAAAGGCACGCGAAACAGAGGATGCTGCGCGCAGAGTTAACGAAGAACGTGAGCGAGATGCAGAGCGCAGCCGTCGTCGTGAAGAGGCGGAGACTAAAGACCGTGAAATTGTTGAGCGTGAAGAGCGCTCTAAGGCGAAGGCTGAAGCAGAAGAGGCTAAAAAACGTGATGCAGAGGCAGCAGCTATGCGAGCAGCTGCACCGCAAGCGTCTCCAGAAGAACGTGCAGCGAAATCTGGCCTGGCTCGTTCAAAAGTTACAGAACAACCGCGTCGAGAAGAACCTGCTCGCCCAAATCGCAACGCCAAAGGGCGCGGTGATGATAATCGTCGCTCGGGTAAACTGACGGTTAGCCAAGCGACTGGTGGCAACAATCGTCATCGCTCCATGGCCTCGATGAAGCGTAAGCAAGAGCGTGCCCGCCAAAAAGCGATGGGTGGTACCGTTGAGCGTGAAAAGGTTGTACGGGATGTTCAGGTCCCGGATGGCATTGCCGTTCAGGAACTCGCCAATCGTATGGCCGAGCGTGCAGCTGATGTTGTGAAATCTTTGATGCAAATGGGCATGATGGTGACCCAGAACCAAACTATTGATCAAGATACAGCTGAGTTGATAGTTGAAGAGTTTGGCCATAAAATGGTTCGGGTGTCTGATGCTGATGTTGAAGATGTGATTGACCAAGTTCATGACAAACCAGAGGATTTAGCTCCTCGAGCGCCAATCATCACGGTCATGGGTCACGTAGATCATGGCAAAACTTCACTACTGGACGCGATCCGAAATGCACGTGTCGTATCAGGCGAAGCTGGGGGAATTACGCAACACATCGGTGCTTACCAAGTTGAACAAAAGGGTGGACTTTTGACGTTTTTGGACACACCAGGTCACGCGGCGTTTACGTCGATGCGTGCACGTGGTGCCCAAGTCACTGATATTGTCATTTTGGTCGTTGCTGCTGACGACGCGGTTATGCCGCAAACAATTGAAGCAATTAACCACGCGAAAGCGGCTCAGGTACCGATGATTGTTGCGATCAATAAAATTGATCGCCCTGCAGCAGACGCACAAAAAGTGCGGACAGATCTTTTGCAACATGAAGTAATCGTAGAGCAGATGTCTGGTGAAGTCCAAGACGTTGAAGTTTCTGCAACTACAGGTCAAGGCTTGGATCAGTTGCTAGAGGCAATCGCACTGCAGTCAGAAATCCTTGAATTGAAAGCGAACCCAAAACGCGCGGCGTCTGGGGCTGTAATTGAAGCCCAACTTGATGTTGGCCGTGGTCCTGTCGCAACAGTACTTGTTCAAAATGGGACCCTGAAACTTGGTGATATTTTTGTTGTAGGGGAACAATGGGGTAAAGTACGGGCTTTGGTTGATGACAAAGGGGATCGAATTAAAACTGCGGGTCCCTCAACACCGGTGGAAGTTTTAGGTCTCAATGGTACACCAGAAGCGGGCGATGTTTTGGACGTTGTGTCCACAGAGGCACAAGCGCGTGAAATAGCACAATACAGAGCGCAAGCTGCAAAAGATCGTCGTGCTGCCGCTGGTGCTGCTACTACACTTGAGCAGTTAATGGCGAATGCAAAAGCAAATGAAGATGTAAGTGAATTACCTATCTTGGTGAAAACTGATGTTCAAGGTTCTGCTGAAGCGATTCTGCAAGCTATGGATAAAATTGGGAACGATGAAGTCCGTGTTCGCGTTCTTCATTCTGGGGTTGGTGCAATTACAGAATCAGATATTGGTCTCGCGGAGGCGTCAGGTGCTCCGGTGTTTGGCTTTAATGTCCGGGCGAACACATCGGCACGCAATACCGCTAATCAAAAAGGTGTTGAAATCAGATATTACTCTGTAATTTATGATCTAGTAGATGATGTAAAAGCTGCAGCTTCAGGACTTTTAAGTGCTGAAATCCGTGAGACTTTCATCGGTTATGCGAGCATCAAGGAGGTATTTAAAGTATCCGGTGTTGGCAAAGTTGCGGGTTGTTTGGTGACTGAGGGTGTTGCTCGAAGATCTGCTGGTGTACGCCTTTTACGTGACAATGTCGTTATCCACGAAGGCACGCTTAAAACCCTTAAGCGTTTTAAAGATGAGGTTGGGGAGGTTCAATCGGGCCAAGAATGTGGTATGGCATTTGAAAACTATGAAGACATTCGCCCTCAGGATGTTATCGAGATCTTCGAACGTGAAGAGGTTGAACGCCAGCTTTCATAAATTAAAATTCTATCATGGGAAATGGCACCTAATTAGGTGCCATTTTTTTATAATATTGAACCTTCAAGCTTTATTTTATGGACGGTCAACTTTAGTGTCATTTGATAAAACGACTAACTGTCGAATATTGGGTTGCCAAGTCAGCTCAAAACTTTCTGATATTTGGCAATGGTCAGCTAGGTGTAACAATTTCTAACTTTGGCGGCTAGTTTCGACAAATCCCCCAATGCTTTGAACCTAGCATTCCTTTTAGCTGGTCCGAGGGCAGAAGGAGTAAGGATTAATAAATTATAAACCTAATGATCAAAAATTAAGTATTTAATAAGAAGTTATATTTTAAATACATATATCACTTTTTCGTTGGCTACAAAACACAGGTTTCATATAAAATACCCTTTTTTGAAGTTTGTGTTAACGGAAGATGGACTTAAATCTCCAACATACGAGTTAGGTTAACGATAAAATTACAGCCAATCATAAAGAAGAGGTATCAATGGTATGTCGGCGGCAGGCATTGGATAGGACCGTAAATCCTGCTTATGAACCCAGTCCAGAGTTTGATTTTCGCGCGCAGAGGGGGTCCCTTCCCATTTTCTGCAGGCAAACAATGGCATTAATAGATGAAAGTCATCATATGCATGGCTAGCAAACGCTAATGGGGCAAGGCAGCTTTCCCAGGTGTTTATCCCAAGTTCTTCTTCTAATTCACGAACTAAAGCGCTTTCTGGCGTCTCTCCAGCTTCTACTTTACCACCTGGAAACTCCCATAAACCCGTCATTGATTTACCTTCTGGGCGCTGAGCTAAAAGTACGCGACCATCACGGTCTATCAATGCTACTGCTGAAACCAAGAGCATTTTCATGACCGATAATCTGCATTAATCCTGATGTACCCATGTGTTAAATCACAGGTCCAAACTGTTGCAGAAGATCCACCAATGCCGAGATCTGTGCGAATGCTTAAATTGTTTTGCTGCATGTATTCTGCACCTGCCTCTTCGGTATAGCTAGAGGCAACCCAGCCGTTCTTTGCCACCAAATGAGGCCCAAACCAAATTGATAATTTGTCGCGATCTGCTTTTGCACCCGACTTTCCTACGGCCATCACAATACGCCCCCAATTAGGATCTGCCCCTGCAATAGCGGTTTTTACTAATGGTGAATTTGCAATCGACATTGCAACTTTATGTGCATCTGCTTGAGATATGGCCCCAGATACGGTTATTTCAACGAACTTTGTTGCACCCTCACCATCTTTTACAACTTGTTGGGCCAAATCTAGCATGACGCTTTCAAGCGCTGACGCAAATTCTATATTGGACGAAACATCAACATTGGCCGCACCCGTTGCCACGCATATAAAGGCATCTGAGGTTGAGGTGTCACTGTCGACCGTGATGCAATTGAAGGTCTTATTGGTTAAATTCCCCAAAAGGCTTTGCAAGTCTGAAAAGCCAATTTTGGCATCCGTGAAGATATAGGCCAGCATCGAGGCCATATCAGGCGCAATCATGCCTGAGCCTTTAGCGATACCTCCGATGGTCACAGTTTTACCGTCAATTTTGAGGGTTTTACTAGAACCTTTGGCAAAAGTATCTGTCGTCATAATCGCATTGGCTGCAGCCTCTATACCGGCTGCCTTAAGAGACTGAGAAAGCTCTGTCAGGGATTTTGTTATTTTTTCATCTGGGAGAACTTCTCCAATAACACCAGTTGAAGATGTGAAAACAGCCTTTGAAGGCAAGCCCAATTTTGCAGCAACGGCGGCACAAATTCGATCTACCGAATCCTGACCTGCAGAACCTGTAAACGCATTTGCGTTACCGGAGTTTACCAGAATTGCAGCCCCATGCGGGGTGTCACAACCGATTTTTTCTTGACAGTCTAG
>JAPKEA010000123.1 GCA_028822275.1 Planktomarina sp.
GAGTTTTTGGCGGATCTAGCCGCCTATAAAGCGTTAAATCCAGATTTCAATATCTCTAACGTGCACTTCTTCCCACTGGGTGGTATCAAAGCCAATGCCAAATGGGCCTTCGAAAACGGTGGATCTTCCGCCATTCCTCTTTCTCAATCCTAAGGAACCCACTGATGACCCGAACTGTTGTCGAGTCCAAAACTAAAACGACCATTATCGGTTTTGATGAGCCGTTCTGCGTAATCGGGGAGCGGATCAATCCGACTGGCCGTAAAATTTTGAATGCTGAATTAGAATCAGGGGATTTCTCACGTGTGGAAGCTGACGCCATTGCACAAGCCGCTGCTGGAGCAAACATTCTGGATATCAATTCAGGAGCAGTTTTCTCTAATAAGATGGCAGAAGATCCACGCTATGCGGACAATAATTTTGTTGAACCAACTTTGATGCGTGAATTAGTCAAGCGCGTTCAAGCAGTTGTAGATACCCCACTTTGCATCGATAGCTCCGTTCCAGGCGCTTTAGAAAATGGGTTAGCTGCCGCAGAAGGCCGCCCACTTTTAAACTCAGTTACAGGCGAAGAAGACCGTATGGAATTAGTTTTACCATTGGTTAAAAAATATAACGTCCCAGTTGTTGCTATTTCTAATGATGACACAGGTATCTCTGAGGACCCAGATGTTCGTTTTGCAGTGGCAAAAACGATTGTTGAAAGGGCCGCCGACTATGGCATTCCTCCTCACGATATTGTCGTTGACCCATTAGTCATGCCAGTAGGTGCCATGGGAACGGCAGGGTTGCAGGTGTTCACATTGGTTCGTCGTTTGCGAGAAGAACTCGGTGTTAACACGACATGTGGAGCGTCAAACATCTCATTTGGCTTGCCAAACCGTCATGGAATAAACAATGCTTTCCTGCCTATGGCAATGGCAGCAGGCATGACATCTGCAATTATGAACCCCGTTAATTTGCCAGTAAACCAAAGGAAAATCGCAGAGAAAAAAGCAGCTATTTTTGAGGCAGGTATAACCCTACCAGAAGATATCGATGATGAGACCTTTGTATCGCTGTTTGGTATGGGTTCCATGTCTTCACGTGCCGGCAAAGAAATGGAGGCCATTCGGGCAGCAAACTTCTTGATGGACAGTGACCCAAGCGGGTCTAATTGGATTAAGTTCAATAAAATTCCGGGTGCCGATGCCGGAGGCCGCGGAGGCCGCCGTCGCCGTCGTGGCTAGAAGATAGAAGATAGAAGATAGAAGATAGAAGATAGAAGATAGAAAAATGTACGAATAATAACGCGCTTTTTTATAACCTACGCATATCAGAAATTATATTCTGAAAAGTAGCCTGCAAACTAGTAACGTCAGCGGCAACTCCCAAAAACTTGCCGCCCTGAGCTAAAAACCTTTTTTGTTCCAATTCTGAAAATGCGATCGTCCCAGCAACCATCCCGGCGGCTACAATTTCGGTCATGCCCTTCTCAATTACGGTTAACACATCAGGATGAGCGAGATCCCCCAAATGTCCCATGTCTGCACTTAAATCAGCTGGTCCAATGAATACACAGTCAACGCCGGGCACGCGGGCAATTTCTGCAACATTTCCCATCGCAGACATAGTCTCTACCTGCACAATTACACAAATTTCATCATTCGCTGTTTCAGCATAATCACTAGTCGCATTATAGCCACTAGCACGCGCCAAAGCGTAGCCCACGCCACGTCGCCCTGCTGGTGCATATCTACAAGCTGCAACAACCTCCTTTGCCTGTTGTGCGGTTTCAACCATAGGAATTAGAACCGTCTGCGCCCCAAGGTCCAAAACTTGCTTTAAGATCCAATCATCACCCTGCGGGACCCGTACGATTGCACTTGCAGATTTTCCAGCTATTGCCCGCAATTGTGCCTCAATACGCGGAATATCATTTGGACCATGCTCAGCATCAATCAGACACCAATCAAAGCCCACCGCTCCGGCCATCTCAGCGACGGCTGGGCTAGCCAGGCCGAGCCAAATACCTTTTTGCACTTCACCTGCCAACATGGCAGCCTTAAGCTTATTTTTTGGCGCTGGCATAAAATCTCCAATAGCAACAGGCCTTAAATGGCTCATATTTTAACAAAGATAACAAGTGATTTTTGATATTTATTGTGTCTCCTCTTCCTCCACTTGCACCAGTGCTAAGACTTCAGATAAGCAGAGAGGATTACTAACCTGCCTGAGAGTCTGCCAAAATGACCAAAAAATATTTGATTGCAGACGTCGGTGGAACAAATACACGCGTGGCTATCGCCACTGATGGCGATCTTCAACGATCTACTATCAAACGGTTTAAAAATGCTGAACAATCTGGCATAACGGATATCTTACAATCCTATTTGCAAGAGTATCACCCTGACTTAAGACCAGACGCAGTGTGCATCGACATTGCAGGTCCTGTAGAAGGCGACCAAGGCTCTTTAACTAACTTATCTTGGCATGTTAGCACGCAACAGCTTTGCGAGAAAACGGGCGCCTCTTATGGATCAATTATCAATGATATGCAGGCTCAAGGCCTTGCCTTATCGCAACTCTCCAAAAACTCTTTCTTCCCAATTATTGATGCAAATTCTTCCAAAGGAGCCCGTTTGGTTGTGAATGTGGGTACCGGCTTTAACTCGGCAGTGGTTTTGGGAACTGGACAAACCTTGCAAGTTCCAGGAAGTGAAACTGGACATATTGATTTGCCAGCCCCAACTGAACAACTTTTTGGCCTGCACCGCTTTCTAACCATGAAGTTCGGCTTCGCTTCAGTAGAAGAAGTTTTGTCCGGCCGTGGTTTAGGCCATGTTTATGAGTATTTAACTGGCGGAAGAAGGACTACTTCAAAGCATATCTTAAGCAATTTGGACACCGATCCACAGGCCAAAGAGGCTTTAGGCTTGTTCATGAACGCATTTGGATTGGTGTGTGGCAACTTAGCGTTAACGCATCTCCCCTTTGGAGGTATTTTTCTGGTCGGTGGAATGGCCCAAGCACTGATAGATCATTATGCAGACAGTTTATTTACACAATCTCTTCAGTCAAAAGGCCGGTTTTCAAATTTCATGAAACAATTTTCGGTGTATCTAGTTTGCGACGACCATGCCGCGCTTCAAGGGTGCATCGCACAACTACAACTTGTGTCTGATCGCTCTGCCTAAAACAATCTCCAACCGTTTAGCACGTCAATATGGCTATTATGTGTTTCCTGTTTGTAAGGCTATTAGTTCGAAGGACGGATTGAGCTAAAGGCGAACAGACAGATTTTGAACTAATCAAATGTCAAGTTTCAGAACCCCACCTTGCTCATTTGCACGACTTTGACATAATATGATCGTGTCTGCACGCTGCGCCTTTGACAAAACGTAATCTCTGTGATCAACTTTTCCTTCCAGAACTCCACATTTACACACTCCACAAAGGCCATCAGAGCATTTTACATCGACTGAAATCCCCGCATTTATAAGGGCATCACTTGCACTTTGGTCTTCTGAGACAGAAATACGTGAGCCATCACTAATTTCAATTTCAAATGCATAATTAACTCGATCTGGCGCATCTGGAACTACAAAAAATTCTGCATGTAAAGCGTCTTCCGGGTAACCGACTGTACGGGCTTGGTTAAGAATTGCGCTCATATAGTCATCTGGGCCACAGACATAAATATGAGTTCCCATTATGTAAGCTGGGATTTCCTCGGCAATGCTCATCCGTTTCCCCTGCTTAGAATAGTGGCAGGACACACTATCTCTCCAATCAAAATATGCCCAATCGGTATCAAACGCTGCTGTATTTTTTGATTTAGCCGAATATTTTAAACTGAAATCACGCCCGCCCTTATGCAACTCATGGGCGAAAGCAACCATTGGCGTGACCCCAATACCGCCACCAAACAGAAGAGTGGGACCATTACTATCAACGAGCCCAAAGAGATTAATTGGCTTAGAGATAAATATTTTGCGTCCCTGCTCAAAAATGCGGTTCATCAATTTCGAACCACCCCGCCCCTCAGGCTCGACCAAAACGGCAATCTCATAATAACTTCTATCTGCTGGGTCACCGCACATTGAATATTGGCGTAAGAACTCTGGGGCGACGACAATATCTAGATGCGCACCCGCCTTCCAAATCGGCAGATCTGACCCATCCGGAGACACCATTCGATACTTCTTTACGCCACCTGGACACTCAGTAACCTGATCCACAACCACTTGAAAAACTGGGGCTTCCTGATCGTTTTGATAAAGTTGAAGGTGATCCTTATGACCTTGGGCAGACTTGGCTTGATATGCCTCTGCTGTGATCATCGCCTGATAAGCCTCAATACCCGCTTCACGGTCCATCGGAGCTGGGTACGGATACGGATGCGGTGCCAGTGTCGCTGGGTAGACAGCCAAGGTTTGTTCTTCGTATTTTAGATCGAGATCGGTCCGCAACTTGCGCTCATTCACAGTATGCTGAGTGGGGACATAATTTCCTTTTTCGCTCAGTTCTAAATCCCACCACCATTTTTTGACTGGGTTAAGACCACCATGACCAGCAATATCATCTAACTTTGCTAACACTGGCGCCATTTGTGGCACGTTCATCGCTGCCCATCGAAACGGAGCCTCAGCGAATAGACCCTCAAGGTTCCAAGGACAGGTTTTCATACAACGGCCACACATTGCACCTCCAGGTGTTGTTATGCGGTATGTAGCACATTTTTGGCTATCAGACTTCCAAATCTCATACCCATTGAACATGAGCTTGGGCCCTGCTGTTATTGCACCAGATGGACATTCACGCGCACATTTGTTGCAACTTTCACAAAATTTCTGTAGCCCAAAGTCAATCGGCATATCCGCCATCAAGGGCAAGGACGTGGTGACTACACCAGACTTTAATCTAGGTCCTAGAAACGGATTTAAAATTACTTCACCAATCCGACTTACTTCACCTAATCCCGACAATAACAAAAGTGGCGGTTGAAGCACCTCACCGTCCATGACCGTGTGTGCCTTCGCCTCATAGCCCATGTGCCTAATATGCTGAGCGATGATCCCACCCAACAAAGAGAACCTCAAATAGGCTCGCATGGATTGCGCCACGCTTATCCAATCATCACCCGACGCACCCTCCATAGTCTCAAAACCCTGATCGACAATCATACTGACGGCTTGATCATGAGGTGGTACGATCGGCTCACCTAGTGCGTCGTGCGAATACCAGCTCCACTCGGGACAGCGTGAAACTCCTGTAGCATCAATACCCAAGAAATAGCACGCGCCTTTGATATTATCAGAAGCAGCTTGCGGAGAAATCTTGGCGCGTTCCGCGACTGGTTGGCCGTCTTGCAACAACACAAAGGCCCCAAGTAAAGTCCTCTGCGCAATGCTGGGGGCCGCCTTGCGTACATAATGTCCCGACGTAGCCCCCTTTTGCACTATGCTGCCCATGTCGCCAAATTGGGCGCGAGCAAACATATCAGCGCGTTTTGGCACACGCGCAATATTCGCTTCGTCCATATAAGTAGTGGGCTTTTCCACACGCTGCAAAGTCTCGAAAGGATGCGCTCCTTTCACATAATCACGGTTAGAATAGGGATCATGGTTACCACGGCTAGCCCCACCGTGACTCCCGAAAACCCATTCCTTGCACTTTAGCACCGACTTTCTTTGCACAGGAGCCAAAGGTGCATCATATTCCAGATGCATATTTGTGGTTACCGCAGCAAGTCCAAACCGCTCACCTAACCAAGGGTGCGAAATCCGGTCTCCGCTTATTTGTACAACACCCGATTTCACAGCCAATCGGGCCAAATCAACGTCGGTTGTTGTGGCAGAATGTGATCGGGCGGAATAGCCCAGCACTCGAATATAGTTTGCAATAACACTTGCAGTTTCGTTTCCCAAAAGAGCCGCGCGCTCTTCTTGCACGTCCTGAACCCAATCACAGCCCAATTCTTCAGGTTTTGGGTCACGGCGATAGTCCACTAAAAAGACCAAGGCCGTGTGGTGATCTGTGATAGGCTCTGACTTCGCAGCCATAGCTTCTTTGAGATCCGCCATAATCAAATCTATACCTGCGGCCAAGGTCTTGGTTTGACGCGTGCTTAAAGCCTGTGAAAGACGATCTATCTCAGGATTTATACGAGTTTTTTCTAAATGATCACAGATTGTTACAGGACCAATACCCACGACTGACATATCATTGAAATAAGCAAATGCCTTTAAATGGTTTGCACGTTCTCGAATATCGTTAGGGATCTCAGAGGGCACAGAATTCACAGACCCATCACGCACCGCGTCCATCATCGCTTGAAACTCTGCCATTGCTGGAACGATACTTGTACTACCTTTTGGTCGTTGAAAACTCAAATTTGGCCAAGGTGTCAATTTGCTCAAGTCTGGTATATCATGACTGCGCGCCAATCTTTCAGTGGGAAAGCGCCCCATGTGGACAGGACGTTTTTTATCTGAAAACAATTTCACCATTCTTATGGTTTCCGCAGTTTTTGAGTAAGTTCAGCCATAATAGCTATAGCAATTTCAGCTGGAGATCTACTACCTATATCGAGTCCAACCGGCCCTTTAATCCGAGAGATTCCTTCAGGATCTACACCAAGACCTGCCAGAGCCTCAATCCGTTTTGCGTGGGTCCGCTTGGATCCAAGCGCCCCAATATAGAAAGCGTCAGACGCAACTGCAGCTTGCAAGGCTGGCGTGTCCATCTTCGGATCATGTGTTAAAGTAACCAAAGCTGATCCCGGATCAATTTCTAAAAGTGAAAGCGCATCCTCTGGCCAATCTACAATCAATTCTTGATTGGGAAATCTAATAGGATTGGCAAAAGACTCGCGAGGGTCAATGATAGTAACGTGATATCCCGCCATTTGAGCAATTGGAGCCAGACTTTGCGTAATATGCACAGCACCTATGATAATCAAGCGCAGCTGTGGTTTTTGGATTTGATAATAGGAGTTTTGTATTAAGCTTATCGTATCAGAAAGGAATGGTTCTGGGTTGATCTTAGGCCAAATCAAACAACGTTCCCAAGAGATTAAATCGACATGAATACCGATTTCTTTTCGCGCCAGATGAGCGGCGCCAAGCTCTCGTAAAAGGTCTACACTAACCCCCTGCCCATAGCCGACCGGTTCAACCAAAATCTTAATTTTGCCTCCGCAGGCAAGACCAACAGCGAAAGCGTCACTATGCAGAACCTCATATTCTAAAATCTGGCATTCCCCACTGGACAGAACGTCCAAAGCCTCCAAAACTACAGCGCCTTCAACACAGCCACCAGACACAGACCCATAAAAGGTTTTATCTTTACAGACCAGTAACTGTGCGCCCACTGGACAAGGCGATGAACCCCAAGTCTCTAAAACAGTCGCCAGCGCCACTTTTTGACCCTGATCAAAAAGCTCAACCGCCAGGGTGCTTAGGTGCGGGGGTATCGTCAAGCGAGT
>JAPKEA010000124.1 GCA_028822275.1 Planktomarina sp.
GTTTGGCCATTTTTGGGAAAGTTTCGAAGGATCAACAAATTCTGCAAGCGTACGTCGCAGGGTAATCGCCGCGACAAACGAGCGCTGTGCCGCTTTAGCCGGGGTGCAATTAGGTTGCAGAATGAGAGTTGCAGAAAAAGCACCATCAGCGCTCAGCCAAGATTTACCCTGCCGACCACGCGCATCAGTCTGCAATAGCGCCATTATCCAATATGGAAAACCTTGGGCGCCATCGTAGCAGCGGGCAAGGTCCATTGTCGAACCGGCCCGTTCCGTGATTGTGGCGAACGCGCCAGATTGCAATTTAACCTGCAAGAGAAATCGCGGCAGTCAGTGCAAATTTTTCAAGACCAAATAGGCTAAAGAAGGTACCAAGTAACATCAAGGCTGCGGAAACAACTAAAATGACAGTCAATCTACGTGGGCTATGGCTGTCCATCGGTTCTGTTTCATCACCAAAGTACATGAAGTATACTATCCTAATATAATAGAACGCACCAATAACCGAAGCAATTACGCCTGCAATCGCAAGCCAAGCAAGACCTGCATCATAAGCGGCTCGCAAAACGTAAAACTTGCCAAAAAAACCAACCAGAGGTGGAACGCCCGCCATTGAAAACATCAATGCTGTAACACACAAAGCTTTAAGAGGTTCATAGGTTGAGTACATCTGCAAATCAGCAATATTACTCACGAGACGACCATCACGCTCCATGCTTAGAATAAAAGCAAAGGCGCCAATGTTCATCGTGGCATATATTACCATATAGATGAGCATCGCCTGAACGCCAAAGGTAGTTCCAGATGCCAGTCCCATGAGCGCAAAGCCCATGTGTGCAATAGAGGAGTATGCCATTAGGCGCTTAATATCGCGCTGTCCAATTGCTGCGATGGCACCGAGGAACATTGAAATAACAGAAAAGACAGCAACAATTTGCTGCCAATCACCGACCACCCCACCAAAAGCATCATGTACCACGCGAGCGAATAGACCCATAGCAGCAATTTTGGGTGCCGTTGCTAAAAATGCCGTAACAGGTGTTGGAGCCCCCTCATAACATCAGGCGTCCACATGTGGAAGGGAGCAGCAGATACTTTGAACGCTAACCCCGCCAGAACAAAAACAAGACCGAGCAACAAGCCCACTGACAAATGTTCAACCTGGGTCGCCTCCAAGATACCGCCAAACTGCGTTGTGCCAGCAAAGCCATAGATCAGAGATGATCCATATAGGAGCAGACCGGAAGATAAGGCTCCCAATACAAAATACTTTAAACCAGCTTCTGTTGATTTAGCACTATCACGACGAAATGATGCGACAACGTAGAGCGCCAGCGATTGCAGTTCTAGCCCCATGTAAAGCGTCAATAAGCTACCAGCAGAGACCATAACCATCATGCCAACAACGGCGAGGGCAACGAGCAGTGGGTATTCAAATTTTAGCATGTCTCTTTTTGAAGCATAATCCTGCCCCATCACTAATACTATGGCTGCAGAGATTAAAATGAAGACTTTGGCGAAGCGTGAAAAACTATCATCAGTAAACATGTCATTAAAGGCAGTCGATTCAGCCGATTGGCCAAAACCAATGATTGCCGCGAGCAGTATCAACACACCAGAGGTCAGCCAAATTGAGAAGACTGCATGTTTATCTTTACCAGTGTATACGAACACAACCAGCGCAAGCATCGCATAGAGCGACAATAAGACTTCTGGCAGAACGACCGAAAAATCAGCGGTATTCATGTTCCGAATTCCCTTAGTAAGAAGCAGTTGATGTAGCGGAATGGATGATCCAATGATCAGCCACATTACTATGATAGGTTTTTACCAAAGCCGCCACGGACGGCCCGATGATGTCGAGGATTAGCGCAGGGTAAACACCTAAAAGCAGTGTCATTGCAATAAGTGGAGCAAATATCATCTTCTCACGAGAGTTCATATCTGTGATAGACTTTAAGCTTTCCTTTATGAGATCTCCTAGCACAACTCGGCGATACAGCCATAACGCATAAGCAGCAGACAGAATAACTCCACTAGTAGCAAAGAGTGCAACCCAAGTGTTCACTTTGAAGATACCAACCAATGTCAAGAATTCACCAACAAACCCAGAGGTGCCTGGAAGGCCTACATTCGCCATGGTAAAGAACAAGAAGACAAGCGCGTAGCTTGGCATATTATGAACTACTCCCCCGTAAGCATCGATATCTCGTGTATGCATTCGGTCATAAATCACTCCAACACAAAGGAACAAAGCACCAGAGATGAAGCCATGGCTTAACATCTGGAAAATTGCACCATCTATCCCCTGCTGGTTAGCTGCAAAAATACCAAGCGTCACATAGCCCATATGAGCTACTGATGAATAAGCAATCAGCTTTTTCATATCTTTTTGCGCCAAAGCCACCAGAGAGGTGTAAACAATCGCAATGGCGGACATCCAGAAGACCAGCGGCGTAAAAAAATCCGAGGCAATTGGAAACATTGGCAGTGAAAAGCGTAAAAAACCATATCCGCCCATTTTCAACAAGATCGCAGCCAAAACAACAGAACCCGCTGTAGGCGCTTGAACGTGTGCGTCCGGCAACCAAGTATGAACCGGCCACATCGGCATTTTTACCGCGAAGGAGGCAAAGAAGGCGAGCCACATCAAAGTTTGTGCACCGCCAATAATTTGGAAACCAGCCACTGAAAGGGTTTCAGATCCAAAATTATGATCAAGCAGGAGGACCAAATCAGTCGTCCCGGCGTCCGCAAACATCGCAACCATCGCAACCAGCATCAAAACCGAACCCAAGAACGTATAAAGGAAAAATTTAAAGGATGCGTAAATACGCTCTTTTCCACCCCAGATGCCGATGATCAAGAACATCGGAATCAATCCTGCCTCAAAGAACATGTAAAACAATACTAAATCCAGTGCGCAGAACACGCCAATCATTAGTGTCTCAAGCACTAAGAAAGCTATCATGTACTCTTTTAGGCGATACGTAACGTTCCAGGAAGCCGCAATCACTAGCGGCATCATGAAGGTTGTGAGCATCACAAAAAGAATGCTGATCCCATCAACGCCCATCTTATATTGAAGACCAACTAACCAGTTTCGTTCTTCAACGAACTGAAAGCCAGTGTTACTTGGATCAAAACCAAATAATATAAACAAGGACACAACAAATGTAAAAACCGTTGCCGACATTGCGAGGATTTTAACATTTCTCAAAGCAGATTCGCTATCCGACCTAGCTACCAAAGCCAGAATAATCGCTGCAACGAGTGGTATAAAAGTTATTAGGCTAAGAAGGTTGCTCATTACCTACCTCCCACAATAGACACCCAAGTGACCAATACTGCTACACCAATCACCATACCAAAAGCATAGTTAAAAATGTAACCAGACTGCATTCTTCCTGCCCATTTAGTTAAGAATGGTATTAGACCCATCGCCAAACCGTTAATGCCACCATCGATAATTTTATTATCAACAACCTTCCAAAGCATCCGACCAAGCCATTGTGCAGGACGCACAAATACCACCTCATAGATCTCATCAAAGTACCATTTATTAAGAAGGAATTTATATAAGATTGGATTGCTTTCAGCGACACGACGCGGCAAGTCAAACTTGGTCATGTAGAAGAGCCAAGCCGTCACAAACCCAATAACCATTGCAATGAATGGTGAAACCTTAACCAACCAATTTACATGATGTGCATCATCTAAAACATGGTTGTCGGGCGAAATATAGATAGCGCCTTTACCCAATTTGCTATCACCTCCATGGCTATCCTTATTATGACTTGCATCGCCATAACCTTCGGCATGGCTCTCTGGGTCTAAATAGTTATCGCCTGTAGGCCCATCTTCACTATGCGCTTCTTCAGCATTAGCAGGGGAAATCAAAGGGATCCAAAGATTCGCATGAGCTTTCGTCACTACGTGTGTATCCTCTACAATTCCAAAAAAGACTTCCACTTTTTGGTGGTCGCCAAAGAATGGTTTGTAAAAATACATCCCCGAGAAAATCGCACCAACAGCTAAAACCGCCAACGGTACCAACATAACTATTGGGCTTTCGTGTGCGTGATCATGAGTATTCTGGTCTCCACGGGCTTTGCCAAAGAAAGTCATAAACATCAAACGCCAACTATAAAAACTGGTGAACAAAGCTGCTACGACTAACATCCAAAAAGCATATCCACCCACAGAGCCTACATAGGCGCTTTCGATAACGGCGTCCTTTGAGAGGAACCCCGCAAAACCGTAATGCGTTAAAGGAATACCAACACCTGTGATTGCTAATGTACCAATCAACATAGCCAAAAACGTATACGGCAATTTTGTACGCAAGCCACCATAGTTACGCATGTCTTGCTCATGATGCATCCCATGAATGACGGAACCCGCTCCTAGGAATAACATAGCTTTAAAGAATGCGTGTGTCAGAAGGTGGAACATAGCAACGGAGTAGACACCAAGGCCCGCAGCTACGAACATGTATCCTAATTGTGAACAAGTCGAATATGCTATCACGCGCTTGATATCGTTTTGAACAAGGCCAACTGTTGCTGCAAAAAACGCCGTTGATGCACCAAGGAAGACAACAAATTTCATGGTTTCAGGTGCAAACTCCATGATTGGTGACATACGGCAGATCAAGAAAACACCAGCGGTAACCATAGTTGCAGCATGTATTAAAGCAGACACAGGTGTCGGCCCTTCCATCGCGTCGGGTAGCCAAGTGTGAAGGATAAGCTGGGCAGATTTACCCATAGCACCAACAAACAAAAGAAATGCGATCAGGTTTGCCGCGTTCCAATCACGCCACAAGAAGTTTAAATCCATCGCAGCCAGTTCAGGACCAATTAAAAAGATATTTTCAAACTTGATGCTTCCGGAAACGAAGTAGAGCGCGAATATCCCCAACAGAAGACCAAAATCTCCAATACGGTTTACGACGAAAGCTTTGATAGCGGCCGCACCTGCGCTTTGCTTGCGAATGTAGAAACCAATCAAAAGGTACGAAGCAACACCAACGCCTTCCCAACCGAAGAAAAGCTGCAAAAGATTATCTGATGTGACCAACATAAGCATAGCGAACGTAAAAAACGATAAATATGCAAAAAACCGTGGCCGATAGCTTTCACCGTCCCTAAAGTTATTATCATGCGCCATATAACCCATAGAATAGAGATGCACCAAAGCGGATACTGTAGTAATCACAATCAACATAATTGTTGTGAGGCGATCAACGCGGATGGCCCAATCTGTAGAGAGTGTTCCACTTTCAATCCAACGCATTATCTGAATACTTTCGGTGTGCCCGTCAAAACTAATGAACACAACCCAGGATAAAAACGCGGACAGGAACAATAAGCTAGTGGCCAAAACCTGAGCGGCTTTGTCACCAATTATGCGGTGGCAAAAGCCTGCGATAAGGGCACCCACAAGAGGAGCAAATAGTAGGGTCATTTCCATAATGACTTACCCTTTCATTACGTTGACGTCTTCAACGTCAATCGAGCCTTGATTTCGGAAGAAACAAACCAAAATAGCCAAACCAATCGCAGCTTCAGCAGCAGCAACAGTCAAAACAAAGAGGCTAAAGATTTGGCCAACGTAATCATTTAGGAACGCCGAAAAGGCTACAAAGTTGATATTAACGCTCAAGAGAATCAACTCAATGCTCATCAACAAAATAATTACGTTTTTCCGGTTCAGAAAAAGGCCAAAGATGCCAATAACAAAAAGTGCCGCAGCAACTGTGAGATAATGTTCTAGTCCAATCATAGTCCCTGCCCCGGTTTAACGTCTTTTAATTCCATCGCTTTAGCTGGGTCGCGCATCATCTGTGCAACAACGTCTTGGCGTTTCACGCCAGTACGATGTCGAAGAGTTAAAACAATCGCTCCTATCATCGCGACCAACAAAATCAAACCTGACAATTGAAAGATCAAAATGTAATCGTCATAGATGATAGCGCCTAACTCAGCGGTGTTTGTACCAGTTCCAATTTGTGCCGCAATGCGTGTTTCGTAGCCTTCCGAATAATCCCAAACACCAAAAGCAAACATGAGTTGTATTAGAATAATCACACCTATCAGGAGTCCAAGGGGCAAATAACGCGCCATCTCAGCTTTCAATTCAGCGAAGTCGACATCAAGCATCATCACTACGAAAAGAAAGAGTACAGCTACCGCCCCTACATAAACGATGATCAGAAGCATCGCTATAAATTCAGCGCCTAAGAGCACAAATAGCCCCGCCGCTGAGAGAAATGATAGGATCAACCACAGAACAGAATGCACTGGGTTGCGTGATACAACAGAAAACATTCCCCCAAGCAATGTTGACAGTGAGAATGTATAAAACGCAAGTTCCGCGATACCCATGGTATTTCCTTCCCCTGAGCCGCTTAACGATACGGAGCATCGAGCTCGAGATTACGTGCAATCTCAGACTCCCAACGATCACCGTTTTCGAGCAGTTTGGATTTGTCATAAAAAAGCTCTTCACGGGTTTCCGTGGAAAACTCAAAATTAGGGCCTTCAACAATAGCGTCTACAGGGCAAGCTTCTTGGCAGAAACCGCAATAGATGCATTTAGTCATATCAATGTCGTAACGCGTAGTGCGACGGCTACCGTCATCCCGTGGTTCGGCATCGATAGTAATTGCTTGTGCAGGGCAGATCGCCTCGCACAACTTACAAGCAATACAACGCTCTTCGCCGTTGGGGTAACGACGCAACGCATGTTCACCTCGAAAGCGTGGGCTCAGAGGTCCCTTCTCATGAGGATAGTTCAGCGTTGCTTTCGGCCTGAAAAAGTATTTCATTCCCAATTTAAAAGCCACCCAAAAATCCTGCAAAAAGAAATATTTGACGGCGCGTTTGTAATCAATATCGGTCAAAGCATTACCCTCCCACAGCCCAACGGGCATACAGCCCCCAAAACCACCCAAATTTCGCTGCAAAGGCCACAAAAACCACCCAAAGAAGTGAAAATGGCAAAAAAACTTTCCAACCCAAACGCATCAATTGATCATAACGGTAACGCGGCACCAGAGCCTTCACCATCGCAATGAGGAAGAAAAAGAATGCCATTTTTCCAACCATCCAAAGAGCACTATCAGCTATGAATGGAACAGGAGACGTCCAACCACCGAAGAACAACAAGGTAATCAGTGCGCACATCAGGAAAATCGCAATATATTCACCGGCCATGAACAAAAGAAAGGGTGTGGACGAATATTCGACTTGGTAGCCTGCAACCAACTCTGATTCAGCTTCAGGCAAGTCAAATGGCGGGCGGTTAGTTTCCGCCAGTGCGCTGATAAAAAACAAAAATACCATTGGAAAATGTGGGATAAAGTACCAGTTAAAGAGCCCCATATCACCATTTTGCGCCGCAACAATTGCCCCAAAATTCATTGATCCAGTTGAAATAATAACACCAATA
>JAPKEA010000566.1 GCA_028822275.1 Planktomarina sp.
ACCTTCAATCGTTTGGGAAGTAGTGTCATGGAGTCGTTTCGGACCAGAAACGAGATAGTCAATATTCCACTTTTGATCTTGGTTATTGGGCTTGTGTTAGTTCAAACCACATCTGCGTTTCCTTGCAGATTAAAGATAGTATTGGCAATGGATATCTCTGCATCAGTAGATGCCAAGGAAGATCAACTTCAACGACAAGGAATGGCAAGGGCGCTCTTGGATGAGCAAGTTACATCAGCATTTTTTGCGTCAAAAGATCCTGTCGCACTGGCTGTTATCGAGTGGAACGGTCCAACAGAACAAAACATCATATCAAACTGGCGCATGGTTTCTGCTTTGAGCGATCTACAGCATATCTCAACGACCATCTCCAACAGCATTAGGGGAAGTGATTTACCTAAGACAGCGATGGGTGAAGCACTTTTATTTAGTAAAAACCTTCTTGATGCTGGTCCTAATTGTGCTCGGTCCAAAATCGATTTGTCTGCTGATGGCTCAAACAACAGCGGTCCTTCTCCCTTTGAAATTTATTCGAAGTATTTTCCATCAGATATTCAAGTAAATGGTCTGCCAATAAATGCTGGAGAATTTGAAGCGGAATTGCATCTTATCGAGTATTTCAAAACCGACGTAATACATGGAGAGGAAGCTTTCTTAATAATCGCAGAGGGCTTTGACGATTTTGAAAGAGCCATGAGAGAAAAACTCATGATGGAGATTTACCCAAATGCCTTTTTAGCAAAAAGTAACTGATACTTTTTGATGACTACGCTGTTAAAAACATAGTGGAGAAGTTGCGGTCTTGCGATGAAGTTGTAGGGGATTCTAGTTTTGCCAGATTGAAACCGCCCACATAATCAAAATAATTTGTGACTAAGGTTTCACAGCTGTAACACCTGTTTCAGAACGCCACAGCAAACCATCTTTTTTCAGCGATACATGCATCGTCGCATCCTTAGTGCCATTGGGATAGTCCGCACGCATATGCTGCACCAAAATTTCATCGTTTTCATATATACAACGCCGGTCTTTAATATCGGCATTTTCCATAATCATTTTCATTTGCTCCGCACTCATGGAGGTTTTATTAGTAACCTTACCAGTGGAATGCCAAGTCATCTCCCATTCGTCGTGCAAACAAGCCCAGTACGCTTCGACGTCACGATTATTCCAAGCTTCCAACATCTTTTCATAAAGTGCCATTTTATTGCCTTTTCAATCCATTAATCTAAGACTTTACAATATCAATAAATCTCAAATGAACATCAACCACTTTCGCTTGATAAATTTACTTAAATGTCACGAGAGAAATGGGCTTTCAATTTATGTTACCGATGAGCATAATATTAATGCTGGGCGAGATGGATATGAGTGCTTCTTGTTAAGGTTGGTGTCTCTCCCAAAGATGGCACAAACTGAAAAATCCACCCAGTACCTGCGTTCTAAATTAACTAAATTCAGCTTTAAGGAAATAAAAATGAGATTTTTGGCAACATTTAAAAAATCATGTAGCTTTGAGAGATGGCTCAAATTAGTCGATGATTTAAAGCCTCACATGGATAAACACGGTCTAAAATTAATCGTAGCGATGCAGAGTGATGATGGCACGAAAATTTACGATCTAGGTGAAACTGAGACAATGGAAGGCGTTGAAGCATTTGTTTCTGATCCTGACGTTATCCGAATGAGAAAAGAAGCGGGCGTCGATACTGATAGCCAAGAGGTGATTAACTCAATAGGCGATTTTCACATCTTCCCAAGTTAAAACGCTCTGCCGATGTTCTTGTGACCTTCAAATCAAGTCCACAACTTTTCTTCGACTATCGCAGTCGATATACCGCTGTACTAACTACAATTATGAAAACAATGGTTGTTAGTGACTTGGCACAACAATCAATGAAACTGTTTTACCAGATCGTGTCTCGCTCTCTAGGAGCTTCTTAACTGTCCGTCGTCAGAGTTTTTGGTACCAAAGTTGTTTTAAACTAAGCGAGAGT
>JAPKEA010000125.1 GCA_028822275.1 Planktomarina sp.
TGTTCTTGTCTTGGGTGAAAGGTTAGCACCAATTTCCTTAGTTGGGTTTGCATTCATAGCACTTGGCTTAATCATAATTGATGGCAGAGTGATTAGGTTGCTTCAGCGCAGTTTTTTTGTAGCCCTAAATCTAGTTTTGGGAAGATTTACCTAAGTTAGCTATTTTTAAGATGCTATTTTTTCCATAAGCTTGTAGCGCGCTAACGTTGCCGCTACTCCTAAGCGGTGCAAGCCATGAAACGGTATACGGCGCAGAGGCGTTACTACAAAATCCAACTCGCCTGCTGGTACACCGATGGCCCAATCAGCTAGAACTTTGCCCATCGCCGTCGCCATTGCAACACCACGTCCATTATAACCTAAACCTGCAACTATACCGTTGCCTAAGTCATTGAGATGCGGATAGTGGTCTGCTGTAGCAGCTACAAAACCTCCCCACTCATACTCCCACTTAATATCATTCAGTTGTGGAAATATATCCCGCGTCATTTTACGGGCCTCCGCCAGTCGCACTTTAGTTGCAGCTTCGGAATATGCGCCGCGTGCTCCCATTAAGAACCGTCCATGAGCATCTGTCCTAAAGTACGAGAGGAGGCGCCTAGTATCTGAGGGGGCGTGCAAGCCAGGTAAAACGCTTGAACGAAGGTTGTCAGACATTGGCACCGTTGCAACCTGAATGGACCGTATGGGAACTACAGTTTGGCGCAGCCCAGGAATCAAATCGCCAGTGTAAGCATTCGTACACACGACAACCTTAGCCGTTCGAACAGAACCACTTGAAGTGGTAATGCGATGACCGTCTGCATTTGAAATCAATGTTTCAGCTTTTGAATGCCCAAAAATTTTTGCACCAGCCCGATGCGCAGCGTCTGCCAAACCCAGCGCGTAGTTTAACGGATGAATATTACCACCACGGGGATCAATTATCCCCCCAATATAGGCGCCTGTGCCCAGAAGATCTGCTATTTTCGCTTTGTCCAGAACCTCCATTTCGATACCATACGCAGCCCATTGTTTTGCTATGCGCACCAACCCCTTAAGTCCTGCGTCATTATGCGCGGCACGTATCCAGCCCACAGGGCGAACGTCACATTGGATATCGTTCTTAGCTATTAGTTCAAACACCAAACGACCGGCATCACCTGACATCTTTATCATTCTCCAGCCCATCTCAGAACCAAATTTTGAAATTGCGTGATTGGGATCCTGGATTAACCCAGGATTAACCTGCCCTCCGTTGCGCCCAGACGCACCCCAGCCAGGGGTTTGAGCCTCCAAAACCACAACACGTTGACCTGCCTGAGCAAGATGTAAAGCTGTCGATAATCCAGAAAACCCAGCCCCAATCACCACAACATCAGCTTCGATATTATCTGATAAAGGCAGAAAATAAGATGTTGGGTTGGCGGTCGCAGACCAGAGAGAATTTGCTATAATAGGATCTTCATTCTGGATCATAATATCGGCCTCATAATTAAGACAATGCGTGCAAGGAATCAGACTGAAAAAAGTAAAAAAGGACCATATTTATTTAAAACGGTATATCGTTGTCAGCATCAGCACTTTTAATGAATTTGGCCACAATCTTTTTAGAACCCGCCTTGTCAAATTCAATATCTAACTTGTCTCCCTCAACCTGCATAACCTCACCATAACCAAATTTTTGGTGAAAAACTCTGTCACCAAGCTTGAAGACAGATATGGCCGTCAAATCAATGGTCATATGCTTAGCTTCAGTCGGCTGGCTCATGCCACGTTGCGCGCTTCGCTCTTGCAAGCGCCTCCATCCGGGAGAATTGTAGACATCTGCCTTACTGGCTCGATCAAAAATGTCACTTCCATCCATTTCTTGAACCGCTGGGTTGGCAGAAGCGGCCATCCCAGCCGCTCCATATCCGCCCCCATAGAGGCCAGGAGGTGTCAGGACATCCACGTGCTCAGAAGGTAGTTCATCGATAAAACGGCACGGTAGTGCAGATTGCCACTGCCCATAAACCCTGCGATTTGCCGCGAACGATATGATGCAAATTTCCTCTGCACGAGTAATGCCTACATAAGCCAAGCGACGTTCTTCCTCGAGTCCCTTAAGCCCACTTTCATCCATGGACCTTTGGGATGGGAATAAACCATCTTCCCAGCCCGGCAAAAAAACCATCGGGAACTCCAAACCTTTAGCGGCATGCAATGTCATGATAGAGATTTTAGAGCCTTCAGATTCTTGCTCATTATCCATAATCAAGCTTACATGTTCTAAAAATCCTTGAAGATTATCAAAGTTTTCAAGTGCTTTCACTAACTCTTTAAGGTTTTCCAACCGTCCTGGACCTTCTGGCGTTTTATCGTTTTGCCAATGCGTGGTGTAGCCGCTTTCATCCAAGATCATCTCGGCCATTTCGATGTGCGTATTAGCTTCGTAGCGCACCTGTGCTTGCCAGCGATCGATACCATCAATTAACCGGCCAAGTTCAACGGCCCCTTTCCCGCCAAGTCCTTTACTCTGCAACAAGATCCGCGCGCCCTCGACCAACGACACGCCATGACTTCGCGCTATAACTTGGATTTTCTTTTGCGCTATATTACCCAAACCACGCTTTGGAGTATTAACAATACGTTCAAACGCTAGATCATCATCTGTGCTAACGGCCAGACGAAAATACGCCATCGCGTCCCTTATTTCTAAACGTTCGTAGAACCGCGGCCCTCCGATCACTCTATAAGGCAAACCAATTGTCAGGAAGCGATCCTCAAAAGCACGCATTTGGTGCGAAGCTCTAACCAAAATAGCCATACTATCGAGGTCAACAGCATCAAGGCCGCGTGTCCCACGCTGCGCGGCTTCTACCTCCTCACCGATCCAGCGCGCTTCTTCCTCACCATCCCAATGACCAATCAAGCGCACTTTTTCTCCCTCACGCTTGTCTGTCCAAAGCGTTTTTCCTAACCTATTTGTATTGCCATCTATTACGCCACTAGCTGCCGCCAAAATATGAGGGGTCGAGCGATAGTTTTGTTCTAGCCGCTCAACATGCGCTCCTGGAAAATCTTTTTCAAAGCGCAAAATGTTGCCAACCTCTGCTCCGCGCCAGCCATAAATCGATTGATCATCATCGCCCACACAGCAAATATTTTGATGCCCCTGCGCCAAAAGCCGCAACCATAGATACTGTGCAACGTTAGTATCTTGATATTCATCGACAAGAATATATTTAAAGTAGCGTTGATATTGAGCCAAAACATCGGGATGCGATTGGAAAATGGTTACAACATGCAGTAGTAAATCACCAAAATCCACTGCATTTAATTCGCGTAGGCGGTATTGATATTGGCGATATAATTCAATGCCCTTGCTGTTGTACGAGCCAACGTCGGACGAAGGAACCTGTTCTGGCGTCCAAGCCCGGTTTTTCCAACCATCTATAATACCAGCCAACTGGCGCGCCGGCCAACGCTTGTCATCTATTTCGGCAGCAACGACCAATTGCTTAATTAAACGCAGCTGGTCGTCAGTATCCAAAATCGTAAAATTACTTTTTAGCCTGACCAATTCCGAGTGCCGGCGAAGGAGTTTTACACAAATTGAATGAAAAGTCCCCATCCAAGGCATGCCCTCAATCTGACCAATCAAATTTGCAACCCGGTTTTTCATTTCCCGCGCTGCCTTATTAGTAAAAGTTACTGATAAGATTTCATTTGGCCGCGCCGAACCAGTATTCAACAAATGCGCAATCCGGGTTGTCAAAGCTTTTGTCTTGCCAGTACCGGCACCCGCCAGCATTAGAACGGGGCCCTGCAACTGCTCAACCGCTGCGCGTTGCGCAGGATTAAGGCCATCCATATAGGGTGTTGCACGGCTAGCCATCGCCACCTGACTTAGACTTGGTTTTGTAGCGGCCTCAAAGGCGTCGGGTTCATCATAACTGCTCATACAAACTTTCTAACTCCTTTTTTGAAAAAGTTAAAGAATTGTTCGCGTTGTGTTCTTATTTTTTCTAAAAAAACTTTAGGTGTGGTTGTTTTTCACTTAGACTCTGTTTTGTATTGGAGTAACCAACTAAAGTATGAACCTGAAATCTAAATTTCCCGCCATTTCAGACCTTCGCGCGAAAGCTCGCAAACGTATTCCGCACTTTGCCTGGGAATATCTTGATAGCGCAACGGGCGACGAAAGTACGTCACATCGTAATAGGTCTGCGCTCGACGCAATTCACTTCGTGCCGCGCGGTTTGCGCGGTGAAATATCGCCCCAATTAAAAACCAAGTTTTTAGATCAGGACTATTCCGTACCCTTTGGGGTTGCCCCAGTTGGCATGTCTGGCCTGATGTGGCCCAGCGCCGAGACGTCGCTAGCAAGCTTTGCTGCGGAAGCTAAAATTCCATATTGTATGTCGACAGTAGCGACGACGACACCTGAAGACGTTGCACCACACATTGGAAATATGGGGTGGTTTCAAATGTATCCACCACGGGATGAAGCTATTCGTAATGATATGCTTTTACGGGTAAAAGAAGCTGGGTTTAAAGTTCTGGTTGTCACCATTGACGTACCTGCACAAGCACGTCGGGAGCGTCAAATTAGGGGCGGCTTAGTTCAGCCTCCACGCCTCACACCACGCATTTTATCTCAAGTTGCCAAATGCCCGGTTTGGGCCATAAAAACAGTTTTAAACCGTCCACCTCGCATGAAGATGATAGAGGGGTATGCCAACACAGTAATAAAGAATGTAACCTCTTTACCGTCTAATAATCATGTTGGATATTTACTGCGCACTGCACCAGATCACGAATATATTAAGATATTAAGAAAAAAATGGGATGGTCCAATTATTGTTAAAGGCGTGATGTGCCCCGAAGATGCCGCCCCTTTGGCAGGCTTGGGCGTCGATGCCGTTTGGGTTTCAAATCACGCGGGTCGACAATTTGCGGGCAGCCCTGGCGCAATTGATATGCTGGGCCCTGTTCGCACGGCAACCCCCTTACCGCTGATTTTTGATAGTGGGATCGAAGGTGGCTTGGATATTATGAGGGCCCTAGCTTTGGGTGCTGACTTTGTAATGATGGGCAGAGCATGGCACTATGCTCTTGGCGCGATAGGATCCAGGGGGCCACAGCATCTATACAATATGCTCGCAGAAGACCTTAAAGCGAACATGATCCAAATTGCGGCGTCAAATTTAATAGATTTGCCTGATTTGCTCCATATACCTCCTTAAAACCAATAACCGCCTAAAATTTAATCAGAAAAGAGCTACACCGGAAAAACTTTAAGCACTTTACCCAATAAAAGCTGCGAGTTGGTTGAAATTCCATCCAGTAGCCACCGAAAAAGCTTAAATCATAATAGTTAGAGGTATAAAAAAATGGCTGACTTCCGAAAAATTCTAATAGCTAATCGTGGTGAAATTGCAATTCGTATAATGAGAGCTGCTAATGAATTGGGAAAGCGCACAGTTGCGGTCTATGCCGAAGAAGACAAACTTGGTTTGCATCGGTTCAAAGCTGATGAAGCTTATAAAATTGGCGAAGGACTTGGGCCAGTCGCTGCCTATCTTTCGATCGAGGAAATCATTCGCGTCGCGAAATCCTGCGGCGCTGACGCAATTCATCCAGGCTACGGCTTACTTTCTGAAAACCCAAATTTTGTTGACGCCTGTACTGACGCAGAAATTGCCTTCATAGGTCCAAAAGCGGAAACAATGCGCCAATTAGGCGATAAAGCCAGCGCGCGTCGTGTCGCCATTAAAGCAGGCGTACCAGTCATTCCAGCCACAGAAGTTTTGGGCGATGACATAGACGCGATCAAAGCCGAAGCGGCCATGGTTGGTTATCCTCTCATGTTGAAAGCAAGCTGGGGAGGGGGTGGTCGTGGAATGCGACCAATTTTTTCTGAGCACGAAGTTGAAGAGAAAGTGCTTGAGGGTCGCCGCGAAGCAGAGGCGGCATTTGGGAATGGCGAGGGTTATCTTGAAAGAATGATCCAACGTGCTCGGCACGTTGAGGTACAAATCTTAGGGGATCAGTATGGTGAAATTTATCACTTGTTTGAACGCGATTGCTCGGTTCAGCGGCGAAATCAAAAGGTAGTAGAACGCGCGCCGGCCCCTTACCTAAGCACAGCCCAGCGCGAAGAGATTTGTGCTTTGGGAATCAAAATTTGCGCGCATGTGAATTATGAGTGCGCTGGAACAGTTGAATTTCTTATGGATATCGACACGGGCAAATTTTTCTTTATCGAAGTAAACCCACGTGTTCAGGTTGAACACACTGTTACAGAAGAAGTAACTGGCATCGATATCGTTCGAGCTCAAATCTTGATAACAGAAGGCAAAAGTCTGGCTGAAGCCACAGGTTCAACGAGCCAAGCCGACGTGAAGCTTGACGGACACGCCATCCAATGCCGGGTCACAACGGAAGACCCGTCCAACAACTTCATCCCCGACTATGGTCGGATCAGTGCCTACCGTGGAGCTACAGGCATGGGTATCAGGTTGGACGGTGGTACAGCATACTCAGGCGCCGTCATCACCCGCTATTATGACAGCTTGCTAGAAAAGGTAACAGCTTGGGCCCCTACTCCAGAAGCTGGTATAGCACGAATGGACCGCGCCCTACGTGAATTTCGTATCAGAGGCGTAAGCACCAATATTGCCTTTGTGGAGAACCTGCTGAAGCATCCGACATTCCTCAACTATAAATATACCACCAAGTTCATTGATGAGACCCCCGAGTTATTCAAGTTTAAAAAGCGAAGGGACCGCGCGACAAAAATCCTAAGCTATATTGCTGATATAACCGTAAATGGTCACCCTGAAACCGAAGGCCGCATACGCCCAAACAAAGATGTAAAAGCGCCTAAGGCCCCTTTAATGCTTCCAGCAGACTTTCCTTGTGGTGCTAAAAATATTCTTGATGATTTGGGCCCAAAAGCACTTGCTGATTGGATGTTAGACCAAAAGCAGTTGCTTATTACAGATACCACCATGCGCGATGGCCACCAATCTTTGCTCGCAACGCGCATGCGTAGTCATGATATGATTAAAGTTGCACCCGCCTATGCGGCGAACCTACATAAGCTATTTTCTGTGGAATGTTGGGGAGGTGCCACCTTCGACGTAGCCTACCGCTTTTTGCAGGAATGCCCATGGCAGCGCCTGCGCGATTTACGCCGTGCGATGCCCAATGTAATGACACAAATGTTGCTGCGCGCCAGTAATGGCGTT
The DNA here is from genome assembly GCA_028822275.1 of Planktomarina sp. Taxonomy (GTDB): domain Bacteria; phylum Pseudomonadota; class Alphaproteobacteria; order Rhodobacterales; family Rhodobacteraceae; genus Planktomarina. Next base: position 7,218 of record JAPKEA010000125.1, read on the forward strand.
GGATATACAAATTATTCCGATAATGTGATCCGCTTTTTTGTAAAGCAAGCTGCAGAAACTGGTGTAGATATATTTCGTGTATTCGATAGCCTGAATTGGGTTGAAAACATGCGCGTTGCCATAGACGCAGTCATACATAGCGACAAAGTTTGCGAAGCAACAATCTGCTACACCGGCGATATTCTAAATCCC
>JAPKEA010000567.1 GCA_028822275.1 Planktomarina sp.
AGACACAAAATATGATAGATATGACAAGTATGATAGCTACTGCGCTATAAGCCTTCCTTCGGTTCGAACTACCAATCCAACCTCAACCATCTTGTCGATTGCTTTTGATATTTGCGCCTGATCCTTACCGGTCGTATCGACAATATATTTTTGCATGCACCGTAGGCTTTCTCGTATCAGAATCCCAATCCATTAAATACGCCATCGTCACTTTGCACTAATACTGACCGAAATCAGGACCCGCTCTCCTATACTGTAATTGTTGTAAGTATAGGAGGAGCCGCGCACCCCACGCCATTTGTAGTTTATTTTGTAATTTTTAATCGTTTTTGTTGTTTGAGGTACATTAACGGTTTCACATTTTTTTACTGGCTCATAACCAACGACAACGCGGTTTGCCTTCCTTGAATCCGCAGCGATGATCCCACCAAGAACTGCTCCCGCCGCTGCGCCCTTATCTTTCCCAGTCACACCTTTTCCTAGCAAACCGCCTATTATCATTCCCGCTAATACATCGCCGCCACCAGCACCACCATTCACTCTGTGTCCAAAAATTGGTTGATCTTCAACGAAACACGATTGTTCGTGTCTATAACTCTCATGGTAAGAGTAGTTTGGTGTGATATTAGTTATAACAGCATAATTTTCTGCATAAGCTGTGAGTGGCAGTACCGCAGCAGCCGCAGCGACCATAATGGATAATTTCATAATTGTTCTCCGAATGTAACATTGATACTTACAAGTAATCCGAAGATTAAACGTTATTCAAAAACCCGCGCTTGTTATTGAATAACATCTCTCTTGTTGCAATTAATGTTGAACAATAAAAGAGTGAGTTATGATGGTTAGAGTGATAGCAACAGCGATTTTTTTATGGGGCGCATGTCTTTCGTCTGTGGCGCATGCGGAAGATTGTTTTGTTTTATACAAAGCAAAGAAAGATAATCCGCTTAAATTACATTTGGGTTTGATGAAGATAGATCGAACTTGCTCAGACGATGCAATTGAGGCGATTTCGCGCCTAAGATTACAGCCTGCAGGATGGTCACTTTTACAAATAGTGAATGTCTCGAAAGACATTGAAGTTGAAAAAATAAAAAGGGACTTGGGTGAATATTTTCTTAAATATTAAACGAGACACAGTTTTTTTAATCATAATTATTGTGGGGTTGCTGCTGACAGTACTAGCCTTCGGTGCATTGTATTTCGCCGTCCCTGATCCTCAAGTATTTAACAGTGCTGTTGAAAAAATATTTGTAGAAAACGATTTTACGCAACAGACAGATTTGAGGCTGTTAGAAGTGTTAGCTCAGTCTGGTAGTTTATTTGAAGGTTCAATTGCACTTTATTCAAAAATTATTTTCACATTATTTTTTGTAGTTTTCACGGTAATGATGATATGCCTTGCTTTCATCTTCTCTAATATTGAACTGCGCAAGCAGTTCAATATATTGCAGGCGAGTTCATTCAATGCTCGTTCTATTGAACTACTTCGATCAGAAAATTCTGTACAAATAAATGGAGACTTATTCCATTTGACCGCTAGCAATAGTGAAACTTTAAGCGTGTTGATGGAATGCGCGTTAGATAATGACTACGTGACGGGCGTCCAGCTAGAAAGCATAATTAGTGGTAAAGATGAGGCTGAATGCGATGATAATTCTGGTGCGATGCGAATAAAACGGCTTCGTGATAATCTTGGCGGTCAAATTATTGCGACAAAATTGATCCGCCATGTACCTTCTAAAGGTTATCAAATTAATAGCCCTAAAGGTAGTATCCACATAGGGTAGCTTTAAAGTTCAAAGACCTCCTACTGTCAGGCGTTAATTTTTTGTACCGCCACACATCACAGACGACAACCGATACCCCTATAGGGGTGTGTCGTGTCGCCTCGTATGATGACAAAACACTCTCCATTTAGCTACTTAAAACCAGCCCTCACTTGCTGTATACAGATCTTGATTGGTCAACCTATGCAATTTCGGGAT
>JAPKEA010000568.1 GCA_028822275.1 Planktomarina sp.
GACCCTTATTAAGTATATTTTCAGTACTCATTGGCTATGCTATTTTAGTCACAGCTAAGTTCAGTCGTTTTGGTCTATGGCGATCAATTATCCTAGCGGTTTTCTGTTTGATTATCCTAAATTTTGTAGAGGGTTTATGTCTTGATTATGCCCGCCGGACGGGCGACACTCTTTGGGTCATATACCTGCCATTGCTTTTTGGATTTATATTTACCTCTACAATTATTCTACAATCGGATAGACCTTGGACAGCTTCAATGGGTCTGCAACGATGATCCTACATATTTATTTTGCCCGTAGGTTTGGAATAGCCTTCTTATTTGTAACGGGAGCTTTTTTAGTTTTGGTAGTGTTACTTGATTTCATTGAACAGCTTAGGCGGTTTAGTGGAGTTGATGTGGCTTTTAGAAAAATTCTGCATTTAGTTATGCTTAACGTACCGGCTACTCTTTACCAAATGCTACCACTAATTATGGTTTTATGTAGTATAATGCTGTTTTTGAGTTTAGCGCGGAGCAGTGAGTTAATAATTGCTCGTGCTTCTGGGCGCTCTGCAGTACGGTCGTTAACTGGCCCATTATTCACCGCCCTCATAATTGGCATTTTTTCTGTTTTAGTTCTCAACCCAATCGTAGCTGCTACACAAAAACAATACGAAACTCTTTTGTCTAGCTTTTCTTCTAAAAAGGTAAGCACGGTATCTTTATCAGCCAACGGCTTATGGCTAAGGCAGGGCGATGGCCAGGCGCAAACAGTCATTCATGCACAGAGTGCCAACCTTGACGGTACCCAGCTTTTCAATGTTGCTTTATATGAGTTTGATCTTTCAGGCAAGGCCACGCGGCGTGTAGCAGCAAAATCAGCAACCTTAAAGGAGGGCTATTGGGACCTTTTGAACGTAAAAGAATGGCAACTCCAACTTGGTGGAAATCCTGAGGCAGATGCCGATCAAATGCGAAAATATAAAATTCCAACAGAGTTAACCAAAGAGCATATCCATGACAGCTTTGGCACACCAGCTTCTATTCCAATTTGGCAGTTACCTATGTTTATAAAAAGGTTAGAAAAAGCGGGTTTTTCAGCACGACGCCATATTGTATGGTTCCATATGGAATTAGCATTACCTTTGTTTCTGGCCTCAATTGTGATGATCGGCGCAGGATTTACTATACGCCATGGCCGTCAAAACCGAACCAGCCTAATGGTGCTCATGGCAATTTTGTTTGGGTTTGGTCTATATTTTCTCCGTAATTTTGCACAAATTTTAGGCGAAAATGGCCAACTGCCAGGAATATGGGCAGCTTGGATCCCACCAATTGCGGCAATTGGCTTTTCACTTGCCTTTCTTTTGCACACAGAGGACGGATAGATGCGTCTGTTCCTAACCATACTATTTTTAGTTTTAAGTTGTACAGGCGTTTGGGCCCAACAGGTAGCTAATCTAATCGCCAACAAAATAGAAATTGCACCAAATGGAGTTTTAATAGCCAGCGGATCAGTTGTGGTTTGGCTCGGCGATACACAGATCGCGGCGAGCAAAATCTCCTTTGCAAGCAATGTTGATGAATTAAACATCACTGGGCCTATACACCTCACTGACGGTACTGGAACAGTGATTTTAGCCGATCAGGCAACACTAGCCAATAACTTAAGCCAAGGTATAATACAAAGTGCACGCATTATTCTTAGCCAGAAAGTGCAAATTGCCACCACACAAATCTCACGAGTAAATAGTAGGTATTCTCAAGCCTACAATGTTGCTGCGACCTCTTGTTTTATATGTAAGAGTGAAGTTCCACTTTGGCAGATCAGAGCCAAACGTATTGTTCACGATAGTGTGGAAAAACAACTTTACTTTGATCAGGCACATTTGCGAGTTAGGGATGTTCCTATTTTCTTTTTTCCGTACTTGCGTCTGCCAGATCCTTCGTTGAAACGAGCAACTGGGTTTTTAGTTCCCCAAATAAGCACATCAACCACACTTGGG
>JAPKEA010000569.1 GCA_028822275.1 Planktomarina sp.
GTGTGTCAACTTCGAAGCTTTCTTGCAGAAGGGCTTCGAATTCCTCCATTGTTACTGATGCCATGTGGCGTTTCAATCCTTATTTGTTTGTTTCTGGCCGTGCGGTTGTCTCCGCCGGTCTTTGGGTTGCATTGGTCCACGTACAAAAACAGGTTTTAAAACACTAAGAAGGGCCGGTTGAAGCCGACCCCACTGCGATATCTCAAATCCCCGACTGTTCTCGCCGTTTGAACGGTTCACCTATATGCACTAAAATGCCACGTTGCAAGCCCCAGCGGCTGATACATCAAGAAAGAAAATAGCGAATTTTACAGCTGCTTTTGACAAAAGTTTATGTCATTATAATACATAATTAATTACAAGGATCAAATCATGAATGCTTTTCTCTCTCCTTCGGACTGCAATCTTGACGCCTTCATTATTCAATTGGACAGAAACCTATTACCGGCAGAAGTTCCATTGGCACATGATATTCAAAAAAAAATACCAATTTATGATATCAGTAAGCTTGATCTCAACAAAGATAGTCGAGCACTTCAGTCCGAGTGGGCAAATGTACTACAAAATTCAGCAGGCGTGTTTGTTCTAAAAAATGCGTACCCAGAGACCGCATGCATTGATGCTGCCAGTGAAATTTTTAATCAAATTATTACGGATGAGAAAAGCGAAGCCAAAGTGGACCATTTCGCAGCTTCCGGCGCCAATGACCGAATATGGAATTCAGCGCAAAAGTTATGTTTGCTAAATCCCGAAGTATTCGCACAATATTTTGGAAACCTAGCGATCTCAACAGCCTGTGAAGCTTGGCTAGGTCCAAATTATCAGATAACCTCACAAATCAACTTGGTGCGGCCCGGCGGCGAAGCACAAAGTCCACACCGCGATTATCACTTAGGCTTTCAAACTATAGACAATGCCGCACAATATCCAGCTCATGTGCATGACCTATCTCCTCTACTTACGCTTCAAGGCGCGATTGCCCATGTAGACATGCCGATTGAGAGTGGCCCAACAAAGATATTACCCTTTAGCCAAATCTATCGCCATGGGTATTTAGCTTTTAAGCAACCAGACTTCATAGAGTATTTCGAAAAAAATAACGTGCAACTGCCACTGGCAAAAGGTGATGCTCTGTTCTTTAATCCTGCTCTGTATCATGGAGGGGGTGCCAATTTAAGCTCAAATATTCAACGAATGGCCAATCTGTTACAAGTATCATCTGCGTTCGGTGTCCCAATGGAAACACTGGACCGAGATTCAATGTCACGTGCCTTATTTCCCATTTTAAGAGATAATACGGTCCACCTATCAACTTTTGAAATTGATGCTGCAGTCACTGCATGCGCCGCTGGATATTCATTTCCGACTAACCTCGACTCCTCCCCACCAGGTGCAGGTTTAGCGCCAGAAACCCAAGCTAACCTTCTGCGGCGGGCTCTCTCTGAGAAGATGAGCCAAACCGAATTTGAAAAGGCTCTAAAAACCTTAAAAAAACTTAAATATTAAGATTAGTGAGCAAGTTAGGGTTTCAAAAATTGAGTTAATTAGTTTTGTTTAGTCAAATATTTTTAATCGTTTTTTAAATTTAAACTATGTATTAGTTGGTCTACTACCAACTGAAATAGATTTTTTCCAATCAGCTTACAGGCATTGGAGATCTAAATAAAAACTGGTTGACCTAGAGAAAGTAAAAAAACACGAGCATAGTGCTGGGGTGACACACAGCCGCTGTACGAAGCTATTTTATATGGAAATATACTTATTCTCAGCACACAGTTAGCCTTACGGCTGATTTCACGAATGATGACTAAATCACAAATCGCAGCAAATAGTGGGCACAGCTGAGAGAATTTTTCTAAATACGGCCATGGTGATTTAAGCTACAGACGCCAAAGTGACTGAACAGATGTCACAGTTTGCGAAGTAGTGGGCTTGAAATGTATAAACCCTATGAACTTTGTTTTGCAAAAACT
>JAPKEA010000570.1 GCA_028822275.1 Planktomarina sp.
CCTGTCCCATAATGCTTCCTTCCATTCCAAAGAACAAATCGCACCATCAAACCGCAGGATCAAACACCTAGGGGAATTGTCACGTGCTCTGACGTATTACATCCTAGAAAATCTATTGAATTCGAGCCAGTGTAACCCTGAGGCCTAACTTACAAAACAGACCTATGGGCGCAATCTCTTGGTTCACTATATCTCGATCAGAGTGTTCAATGATATCCCCGTTTGGACGTTTTCTGAACAACTCGGTGTTGTTCAGAAAAGATTGCAGGCCAGTTTCTAACACGACATAAAGTCAATATTACACAGCAAATAGAAGTTACTGTTTCACGAGGAACACAGCAGACTGTGCAATCGAAACGCAAGGCTAAAAGATATGAGTAAACTGATGCTTATCGTAAATAAGCCGCTGCTGTTAAGGCAGGTAGTGGCAAGCAAACAGTATTGCTCTGTTCAATCCGGCCTTATCCTCACTTTATTTTGTCGTCTAGCGTCCTATCCTTGGTTTACGACGGGGACGCTGAACGCCATCGTTTAAGAGACGGTCGTCCGACAAGTGTAAATTTTCCGTAATGTCCACGTAATCATCGCCGGTCATGCTCGCGTTCCGATCTCGCCCAAAGTTCGGTGTCAGGTTTTCCTTTTGTGCCTTGCGCTTCGCCATGCCTGCCTGCTCTTTCTTCCACGCACGTTGGCGTTTGGCTTTGGCCGCAGCTTGTTTCTTGTCGACACTTTCTTTGGTTTTTTTGCCACCGGTTAAGGTATTTTGACGCGCGCCTACACCCCGAACAGCTTCCAAGGATATTGTGTCGGCAACTTGCTTCTGCTTGCCACCAAATAAACAACTTAAAAACTTCATTTAATCTAGTCCTTTTTTTTATTACTACAATCGCACTCTTGAATTAACGTAGGTGTCAATTTTTTGCTAAGTTACTTGATCGCAAGGCTTTTCTTGTCTCATTTTGCACTTTAGCAGCATGGACATGCAATCAAAAGTTCGTGCCACACTTTGGCAATGTCGATACCTACCAAAACAGTTGTGTTCTGTGCAATTGCAATCACAGTCATAGTGGGTTTCCATAGACGGTTCCCTAATCGAAGTCCTGTGTCTAATAGCAGAGCCACCAGCCAACGAATGTCATCATCTAGTTACATGCACTCACTTTTGATCTTTACCATAGCCTCAGGTGGCACTCTAACAGCCGCTATAATTAGTCCTACCATCTGGCATAATGGTATTGCAGAGGATAACACCCTTCATCAGGGCTCCGCTCAAGATGGCTCCCTGCAAATCTGCTCCATGTAGGTCTGCCCCATGCAGATTTGCTCCCCGCAAGTTCACTCCACGTAGGTGTGCTCCCTGTAGATCCGCTCTTTCCAAATTTGCGCCTTGAAGATTCGCCCCCTGGAGTATTGCCTCTTTTAGGTCTGCTCTTTCTAAGTCCGCTCCTTCTAGCGGCGATGCAGTCAGGTTGCATTGGAAGCACTCATTGGTGTCTTTTAGTTGCTTAAGGTGCTGTGGATCAAAGCTCGTTGCTTCACTGCTCGTGCTATGCAGCGTAGCTGCTATTGCAAAAATAAATAATATTCGCATCGTAGTTACACTCAATTTATTACAATCAATTTATATTTTAACATCAGAAAAATTATATTCACAGGGATTTTTAATACTATTTTTCAAATTATCAGTTAGAGCTCCGTCCATTTAATCTGCAATCTTGAGCTCTTTTTTACGTACCACCAAAACCACTAAAACTTATTATTTCTAGCAGTTAGTCCACGTAACCCACTGTGGTGCCATTGTGGCCACCTTTAAACTGGTCTTGTCACCGTTTAGTTCCAGGCTCTTTCGAGCAATGTTTGCTATGAAGGAGAGAACGAATGGCAAAGAAATACACAGACGCGGTTCTGCCTAATGCTGTGCGGATGGCCACGACCAGTGGCTTAACACGGCCTCAGCTTTCATCAGATTTGG
>JAPKEA010000571.1 GCA_028822275.1 Planktomarina sp.
AGATTAATCGACGGTCCGGTTTAGCTGGTATTTATAAAGCACCCCGCAATCTGGATCAACTCGGTGCTGAGTCTAGATGATAACAAAATGTAAGATTGAATCAACCCAATATAGCTAGAGTAATCTGGTATTAAAATTTACCTAGTAAACTCTCTCTTGCAAAATATCATTGAGCTGTTTCAGCTAACAAGCAGAAAAATGCACCAAATGAGAGGCGGCTACGGCCGCCTTTTCTATTTCTCTAAGACAGCCTATTTGTTCCAGATCGCCATTGCCTTGGAATTACATCCTGAAATGCAATCAGTTTGACTTGGACATTCTTCCGTCTAAATACACGGCGACATCATACGAAGGGAAGAGGTATTTCTTGCCCTCCTTGATATGAGGAAGCCCTAACGTGCCATTATAAATCTGCTGGTAGAGTGACGTTTTCTTTACCTTCATTAATTCTGCAACGTCATCCATGTTCATAAAGACCCCATACCTATCCAGAAGTAGCTGCTCAAGCTTCATGAGGCTGAGCCGCTTGCTTTAGCTTCTAGTTCTTGCAGAGCACTTTGGACGATTTTTAAAAGTTGATTGTCGAATTCCCCTTTGTTTTTAAACCGCACAGCGTGAGCTCGAGCCTCGGCGTAGCTTAAATCGATTGAGGATGAGCTATCGTCTATGCTCAAGGTCACCCTGAATGTATCTCTTGAGCCAAAATTTTCACTGCTGCTATAAACTTCATCATTAGGTTTTCGCTCGGTCTTAATTCTCGGAATTCCATTAAACGCGAAGTTGTTAATCCTTAAGTCAGCCAGGCAAGCATCCGCTATTGAGCCGCTGACTTGGTTTTCGGTGAAGTAGCCCGTTTTGCCAAATTTGTATATCGTCATAGTTATATCCTTATTTCCTGAAACGGCTAGGGTCATTAAATAACGGGTCTATATCGATGGGCTGACATGATAGTTCTTTGGCGACAGAGCAGATAAATGCGTGACTTGCCGCGGAGTGAAAGTTGAAAACTTGGGAAATAAAGGTTTGTTTGAAGCCGTACTTCTTCGCAAATTCAGTTTGCGTCATGTGTGGCTTGATATGGGTCGCCCATAGCTGTGCTATTGCTAATGCTATCTTACAGTCATGCGTGAGTAGCTTTGTATTACTCATAACGTCGTCACCTCAATGACAGGTTGGTTTGAGATGTCGAGATTAATCTAATTAATATCGTAGCAGTGGAAAGTTAAAAAAATGAAATGGAAAGTTAGATTGCTGAATATGGAAACTTAAATGATGTATTTTTTCGCTGCCCGCTTTATGTGGTCTCTAAGCGTTCTTTCACCGAGAATCGAATCACATTTTCTGATTACTGTTGTCATAACGTCCGAATTATCGCTCGCTAAATTCGCCATATCATCCTTGGTTACCCAGTTTAGCTTAATTAGTAAATAGGCTATGAGAGAATAACCTCCGTGTTGTGCTCTCCAAGGTGCAGCTTTTTCACCAGACATAAGACCAAACTGCCCAGGAAATGCCTTCTTCCAATGTGCCGATTGCTCAGCGTTGAATATTTGGTGCTCTTCTGCCTCCTCGGGAGTTAACTGGTTGTCAGGGTGCGTAGAATCGACAAACTTTTTAGAAGGCATTAGCCTTGCAACTATTTCAAGTGCTACTGTCTTAGAGTCTTCATCTGTCGCTATTAATGGTCTTCCAAAGTCATCTAGACGGAAAAGGTCATTTTGTTCGATTGAATCAGCCACGAAAACAAAATCGTCTTCACAGTTTAGCAAAAGTTCTAAAGGAAAAAATTTACTCATCTTTTATAGCCCATCTTTTGGTTGCTCATCCAATTTAACAAAAGTAATTGAAAAACAACAACAAAAACTGAGGGTTTACCTGTCTTTTTGAAGTCTCAAATCATTTGACCCCATGGGGGTGTTTTTCGCGGGTAGGAATCCTAAGTTTTTACTCTTGAATATACCTTTTGACTGTC
>JAPKEA010000126.1 GCA_028822275.1 Planktomarina sp.
CTCCAATGGCTTTGGCTGCGTAAGCAGTTCGAGACATTGAAAACTTAAGTCCTGTTGCTTAGCAGCGACAGGCGGGGTTTGCAGGTACCTGGCAACAGAAACCTGCGCTTTAATTTCTTAACCGGAAAGTATTCCTGTGTGAGGTATTCAATATAATACTGTCTAAGGCATCAAAAATAAGTCAATCATCTTGGCTTTGAAAAAACTGGTTAAGCATAAAAAGACCCGCTGACACTGAAGGCCCAATGCCAAGTGCGAACAACACCGTACCTAGTCCGACGGTACCACCCAATAGCCAACCGGAGACCACAACAGTTATCTCAAGTCCAGCCCGGACACTGGCTATCGGCAAGTTCGTAAGGCGTTGAAGTCCTGTCATTAAACCATCACGAGGCCCAGGACCAAGATTAGCTATAAGATATATTGCGCCACCAAATCCCGTTACGAAAACTCCCAGAACGGCTAAGCCAATCTGAAGCGCATCATGCTCAAACCGCGGTATATATGGCAGTATAAATTCTAAAACTAAAGCGATCACAATCGCGTTAGAAATCGTCCCAATTCCTGGTGTTTGCCTTAAAGGCACCCAAAATAGAAGCACAGCGATACTTGTAACAAAGGTTGCGAAGCCAATACTCCACCCAGTTACAGTGGTAAGACCCTGTGCAAACACGGTCCAGGGGCTAACGCCATATCCGGCGGCAATTAACAAAGCTTCTCCAAGGCCAAAGATTGTTAATCCCAAAATTAAAAAAAAGAAAGACTTTAGCGGCGGTCTAAAGGTTAAAGCTTTCGGCGCACTCCAAAATAAGACTGGAATTGATTTGACAGTCAAAAATCTAAAATTAAGTGCCATAAAGCTTTTTTCCTTTTAAAACTTAAAAACGGTCGGTTTGTATGCCATATTCAATCTGAAACTCTAGGGCGGCCCGAACTTTCTACTGATACGGTAGCTTCAATGAACACGTTAGATGACCCCGCCCGAGCTCGTCTAATATCATACTCAGTCCGAGTTTGGATATCCTCGCTCCCACTGTCTCGCGCATCCTTCTCAGCCTGCAGAATCAAATAATTTTCCAATGCCTTTAGGGCATCGCCTTCAGCAAGAAAGTCTTTTGGACCTTGCGTAAAATGAACTCTAAAAACGCCTTCTGATGGGGATGTTACAGTCCCGGTCCTCCGCATCGTAATTCTGCCAACAACCGCACCAATTGCATTTGCAACTTCCGCATGTTCGGGAACAATAACGTTGCAATGAAGCGCCTTTCCGACAGCGGGGTAATACGTGCTTGCAGATGCTCCAAGACCAATAACATCTACATTCAATCCAGCCTCTATCTTAACTAAGCCAGATGCTCGTGCCAGACCACGTTGCAGCAGTTCATTTTGTGCCAATTCAATTGGAACTCCGTTATACGCGGCTTCTTCCTCCGCAAAGGCTGTCGACAAGAGCGCTTGGCCCGTTTGGTAGGTCAGCCTATCAACAATTATTTTGGCCATGGCTAATGGATCAACTGCTAATTGATCGCCTGATCCGGTCCTACGTCGACCAAACAGTTTCAATCCCATGATTGCAGCTTCATGGTTCCACAGATCTAACCCGCCCAGCGCGTGACTTGCATCAGAGGGTGTGAGGCCACCAACTTGCAGGAGGCCTCGTTCAACCAAACGCCGTAAGCTCAGCGCCTCCATCCTTGTTTTTAGAACTTCTCCTAGCGGCTGGGTTCGATGCCCTATGCGGCCAAGAACATCGATATCACGATCATTTAGTCCTCCTGAATCAATACCGGCCAAAGCCCGCACAAACATGCCATCAAATTCACCCAAAATGGACGCACGCATTTGTTTAGCCAGCGCAGGTAATACCACTTCCGGCGCTTCATGGGCCATCAATGATAAAGGTAATACCCTTTTTGGTCCCAACATGACCCCACCGGATAAGCCCTCCGAGACGAAATGTACTTCACTGTCACCCCCCAAACCAGACGTGCGCATGGCTACGGCTTCCACCATAGTGCGATAAGGTCCAACCTGCGCCCCAGCCGTATCAATCTGTGGACGACCATCGCGTAACAAAGCGATGTCTGTTGTTGTCCCACCAATGTCAGATACCAACGCATGATCCAGCCCAGTCAACCAGCGCGCCCCAACGATGCTGGCAGCAGGTCCACTCAGAATGGTTTCAATTGGGCGCTCTTTGGCCATTGCGGCTGCGATCAGAGCTCCATCCCCTCGAACGACCATCAACGGTGCGTTGATTCCAATCTCAAGCAATATGCATTCAGCGCGCCCAATAAGTTTATGCGTGAGACCGATAAGCCTTGCGTTTAACAAAGCTGTAAGAGCCCGTTTAGGACCATTAAGCTTCGAAGACAAATGATGCGAGGCACTTACTGGATGACCAGTAACATCTTGAATGATCTGCGCGACGCGTTGTTCATGAGAAGGGTTGCGCGTTGCAAACTGCGCAGCCACCGCGAAGGCCGAAACAGCTTGATCCTGTGCAAGCCAGTCGCGCAGAGCGCCTTCATTTAAGCGAGCCGCCTCCACACCGGAATGGTCATGCCCCCCCGCAAGTGCCAGCACCGGATCACCCTTTAATGCATCCTTCAATCCATGTGTTTCAAGATCAAGTGGATCAAATCCGATATAGACTAAACCGGCACGTCCACCCTGCCCCTCAACCAAGGCATTTGTTGCCAGAGTTGTAGAGAGAGACGCAAGTGACACATCACTTGGAGCGACACTAACTTGTTTTAAAACATTGCGCACCACAATCTCAATACCGATTGCCAGATCCTCGCGTGTTGTCAGAGATTTAGCGCTGGCTATAACATGTGCGTCATCTTCAATTAGGACCGCATCTGTGTAGGTTCCACCCGTATCAATGCCCAAAAGTAATGTCATTTCAGATACTTTCTTAAAGGTCTCTCTAAGTGTTTCGCAACCCTAAATTAGATCACATCAGTTTTCGACTGATTCCGGTCACACCGAAAACAACTCAATAAAAATCTACAATAGATTCAGGCCTAAAAATTTAATTAACATACCCTAACCCCCAAATTCGGCTTACATAGCGTCAATATTCTGGTGTCCAGCTACACTGATGCTCTTTTGTTTTCCTCAAAATGACTTAAAGTGTTCACAAATTTTAAAGGTATGAACTATGGAAAATACAATTGATTATGGCAACTTGATGCATGACGCAATGCGTGGATTAATCCAGCGTGTTCTTCAAGATTTAGCAAAAACGGGTGAACTGCCAGGTGACCATCACTTTTTCATTACCTTCGATACAAATCATCCAAATGTAGACGTCGCCGATTGGCTGTCAGACCGATATCCAGATGAGATGACTGTTGTAATCCAGCATTGGTTCGACAACCTCGAAGTCACAGACGAAGGCTTCTCGATCACATTAAACTTTGGAGACCAACCTGAGCCACTTTATATTCCCTATTCGGCTCTACGTAGTTTTGTAGATCCGTCCGTAGAATTTGGTTTGAGCTTACGAGTGCATGAGAAAGAGATTGAAACAGACGCCGTGGTAGACACTCTTCCAATCACGGAAGCTCCAATGCATGAGGATGCCACCGCAGAGGACACTCTGAAGCCTGCCGCTGAAGTTGTCAGCCTCGATAGTTTCCGAAAACCTTAAAGCTAAACTCTTCTTATTGCACCCTTTCGATTACGGCGGTAAACTCTTTTAAAATTCAGAAGAGGCTTTTCCCATGACTGAAACACGTACCGAAACCGACAGCTTTGGCCCCTTAGAAGTTTCGACAGATAAATACTGGGGCGCGCAAACACAAAGATCCTTGGTGAATTTTCCAATTGGTTGGGAAAAACAACCAGCTGCGATAGTGCGCGCGCTCGGCATTATTAAACAAGCCTGCGCTGAAGCTAACGTCAGCCTGGGTAAGCTGCCAGGTCGTATCGGTCAAGTTATACAAGACGCTGCCAATGAAGTAGCAATAGGCAAGCTTGACGAACATTTTCCACTCGTTGTTTGGCAAACAGGTTCCGGCACGCAGTCAAACATGAATGCCAATGAAGTTATTGCCAATCGGGCGATCGAAATGCTCGGTGGCACAATGGGTTCAAAAGACCCAGTGCACCCAAACGATCATTGCAATATGGGCCAATCCTCAAATGATACGTTCCCAACTGCTATGCATATTGCGACTGCAATGACAGCAAGGGATATCACTATACCAGGCTTACGTGCGCTACACGCAGCGCTAGAAGACAAAGTTTCTGAGTTCAATGGAATTATTAAAATTGGTCGCACTCACACTATGGATGCAACCCCTCTTACTCTAGCACAAGAATTCTCAGGCTATAGTCATCAAGTTGCGATGGGTATTGTACGTATGGAAGGCGCCTTACCGCGAATTTATGAATTAGCACAAGGGGGAACAGCTGTTGGCACCGGGTTAAATACTCCCGCAGGTTGGGGGGAGATGGTTGCCCAAAACATGGCACAGATCACTAACCTGCCTTTCATCACTGCCCCTAACAAATTTGAAGCTCTGGCAGCACATGACGCAATGGTAGAAATGTCAGGTACTTTGAAAACTGTTGCAGTAAGCTTATTCAAAATAGCCAACGATATTCGCCTTTTAGGCTCTGGTCCACGTTGTGGTTTGGGCGAGTTAATCTTGCCTGAAAATGAGCCTGGAAGCTCCATTATGCCAGGCAAAGTGAACCCAACACAATGTGAGGCTCTTACGCAAGTTTGTGCACATGTTATGGGAAATGACGCAGCCGTTGGTTTTGCGGGCTCACAAGGCCACTTCGAATTAAATGTCTATAAACCGATGATGGCCTATAATGTGTTGCAATCCATGCAGCTGCTAGGTGACGCTGCTCAAGCATTCACGGACAACTGTATTGTTGGTATTCAGGCCGACAATGATCGGATTGAAAAACTTATGCGAGAAAGTCTGATGCTAGTTACAGCACTTGCACCTGAAATCGGGTACGACAATGCTACAAAGGTTGCAAAGACAGCCCATAAAAATGGAACTACACTCAAACAAGAGGCCATTGCACTTGGATTAGTGGATGAGGCAACTTTTGATCGTGTGGTACGTCCCGAATTAATGATTGGACCAAAATGAGCAAGCCGATCAACCTAAACCAATTTCGTAAATCTAAAGCCAGGGTAGAGAATACCGTTTTAGCAGACTCGAATTCTGTAAAATTTGGTCGTACTAAGTTTGAAAAAAAAGTAGATGGTAAAGTGAATGAAACGCTACAAAAGCACCTCAACAACCATAAGCATACACACTGATGCAGAGGCCCCAAAAGCGGTCCCTCACTCTTGACGGACACAGAACAAGTGTATCACTCGAAAATGAGTTTTGGCGTGAATTCCTACGCATAGCACGTGAACGCGGCCAAGCAATAAATGCACTTGCGGTAGAAATTGACCATGCAAGAGGCACTGACGTTGGTTTGGCCTCAGCTATTCGACTTTTTGTTTTAGCGCAGGCTCTTGGGCGGCCATTTCCCTGAGCTTTATACGCCTAATTTTTCCCGTAGCCGTCATCGGCATGTCTTGTATTATCCTCACCCATCTCGGCGTCATATGCGGTGAAATATCGTTTGAAATGCGTTTAATAAGATCGGCCTCAAAGTCATGGGCTACAGGTCCTGATACCGTCACGTAGGCGCCTATCACATGGCCTCGCGTGGCATCAGGTACAGCTATTGCAGCCGCAAGAACAACTTTTGGATTTGCGGCTAATGAGGCTTCAATTTCAGTAGGGCCAATGCGGTAACCACTCGACGTTATGACATCATCATCGCGCGCTACGAATTGTATAAAACCCGCGACATCCTTACGCCCAAGATCTCCAGTCTTCAAATATCCACCCAAAAAACGCTCTTCTGTTTTTTCAGGCTGGTTCCAATACCTCAGGAACATGCTTGGTGTATTCTTATGAACGCAGATTTCGCCCACTTCATCATAATCACAAACCTTCCCACCCTCTGTCATGATCTTAACATCAAAACCAGGAAAAGCCTTACCAATCCAGCCTGGCTGTACCACATCCAAAGATCTGGCTGATCCAACACTTAAATTGCATTCGGTCTGGCCATAAAGCTCGTTGACCTCAGCACCTAAGGTCGACTTAGCCCAAGCTATCAGGTTATCCGACAAAGGCTCGCCTCCAGACGATATACTAACCAGCTTTACCCCATCGGGGACCTCACTTTCACGCATCATCTTCAACGCAGTTGGCGGCAAAAAGGCACGTGTTACATCAGCGTCACGGATCAAATTATATGCTGCCTGAGCTGTGAAACGCTCAAACCTTTTGGCAATCAGCGGTACTCGGTAATAAAAACAGGGGATTGCCATATCCATCAAACCGCCAATCCAAGCCCAGTCAGCTGGCGTCCAACCCACATCTTGGGCGTTCGGAAAATCCTTAAATGACAGTTCAATGCATGGAAGGTGACCCAATAAGAAGCGGTGCGCATGAAGCACTCCTTTGGGATCGCCAGTTGTGCCTGAAGTATAAATCATCATAGCTGGATCTTCTGACAGCGTTGGTTCAAATTTTTCTAGAGGTGCTACTAGATGTAAAGAAGACCAAAGATCCAAACTGCCATGTTCAGTCCCATCTCTTAAATAAATATATTTAAGAGATGGTAAATCAGGGTGTATGCGGTGGATTTTTGCAAATTGCGTTTTATCGGTCACCAGCACCTTGGCACCACTATCAGATAAGCGAAATTTCAATGCGGCTGTGCCAAATAGTACAAACAAGGGTAGAGAGATCGCACCAATCAAATGGGCTGCAAAGTGAGCGATCATAGTCTCTGCACACTGCGGTAGTAAAATGGCAACTCGGTCACCTTTCTGCACTCCAGCTTGGCGCCAAACATTTGCTAATTTCAATGCTGATTGCGACATCTCTCCATAGGTCCAAATACATGGAGACACTCCGTGGTCCATAATAGCGATGGCGTTCGGGACCTCCTTGGCATGCGAGATAAGACAGGCTTGGGCAATATTAAAATATTCTGGGACATGATGCGAGGCACCTGACGGAAACCCATGTCTTGGACTCGTTGTAAAGACTCGCCGGTCGTCTGCACTCATCTAATTTGCCTCATTAAAGATTTCCATCATAGTGTATTTATTCTTGCTGGGTTGTCCCTGAGTATCAAATCATTTTTTGTGGCAGCACCTCATTAAGGGTCTTCGTACTAACGTTCACCCATTCTCAGTTCTTGGAAATCCAAACTGGCATAAAACCAAAATTGTCTT
>JAPKEA010000572.1 GCA_028822275.1 Planktomarina sp.
CGATAGCTCGATGTGTGCCATTGTGTGACAAGATGTGTACCAAATGTGTCCACGAGGTAGAAGTGCTACGACAACTTAAATTGTAAACTAGTACACAACATTAAAACCCCCACGGAGATAAGCCTGTACTTCAGGAGGTGTCCATGGGGATTAGATGCTGTTGGTGGGGGTTACGTCAGCTGTTCTTCTATTGCAGCGATCGCTTCTGCTCCAAGGTGGGTACTGTCTACGTGGAAAATACCATTTGAAAACCCATCGTTTCCAACGGTAAATTGGAACACATCAACCAAATCAAAACTATACTGCAGCGAGTACTTTTTGAGTGCAGCGTTGTACAGCACCACTGTTCTTGCCACCTCTGAATTTAGATCAGCAATATGCTCTTTATTATAAATGGGTGCTGGTACATTAATAAAATATAGGCGGTGGCCTTGTCCTTCGTTCTGTTTGAGAAACCATTGAACGTAGCCCATAACTGTATCAACGATAAGGTCTTCTAATGTTTTATCAAGCTTTCTAGCTGCAGTTATGAAGCCCTCATTTGGACGACAGTCAATTTCACCAAAAGATATTAAAACCTTAGAACTTTTCGGGAGTGATACGAAATTAGCCTTCGTAATCGACTTGTAACGATCGTCTTTTATTCGAGAAAAATGGAATGCCTTAGCCCCAAATGTTATTCTTGGAGCTATTCTGAAATTAGATCCATCTATTTTTATGTTGTGGTGAGCATAACTTAAGCAATGGCTCTCACCTAAGTGGTAAGCTTTATTTTCTATTTGACCGTCAGGTACAATATACCCAACATTTTCTAATAATTTTCCAAGAAAATTGCTATAACCTTCGCAAAACACTTTATCATATGGTTTCAGTTTATCTACGAATTTTTGATCACAAGCCTTGAAGTTATCGTTATGTGCATGAGTTTTATTAAAATCCGCTTTAAGAAAAGCTTTGATTGCACTTTGTATTTGATACGTGGGCCGAAGCACGATTTCAGAATTCATCTTTGTATCTATTTTGGGAAACTCGCATCCATATTTCGAAATACTTGGCAACAACTGTACAGCTAAGCCATGAGAGTTTTCTACGGCATATGCATCATCAGGCTTGAGTGACAATGCCTTATTGTAAGCCTCTATTGCTTCTTCCAGCTTACCCTGATCTGTGAGAACAACGCCCAAATTGTTATAAGCCTCGGCGTAGTTAGGCTTGATGGCTAGGGCCTTATTGTAAACCTCAACAGCCTCCTCCAGCTTACCCTGATCTTTGAGAGCATTACCCAAGTTGTAGTGGGCCTCAGTATAGTCAGGCTTGATGGCAAGTGCCTTGTTGTAAACCTCAATAGCCTCCTCCAGCTTACCCTGGTCTTTGAGAGCATCACCTAGGTTGTAGTAAGCAACTGCATGAAGGGGATTAAACTTAATGGCTTTTTTATAACTTAGAATTGACTCGTCTAATTCACCTATTTTTTTCTGAACTATACCAATATTACAAAAAGCGTCGGCATAATCAGGCTTAATTACAAGAGCTTTTTTGTAATTATCTATTGCTAAATCAAATTGCCCCAATTCAGTATGAGCACTTCCAGAAATATTGTATAACAGCACTGAATTAGGAAATATTTTTTGCATCCCGTCAATTTCAATCAAAACGTCATGGAAAAAACCTCGAGTGAAAAGGTTTATTAATGGGAGTATTTGATTTTGTGGTGGCTCTTGGTCGTTAGAAGTCAAACTGCTTTCCCTATTCTGAAAATTATAAACGTGCGGTCATTTTGTTTTGCCCTGAGAACATTGAGATCAGTGTGAAACTAAGACTGCCATTTAATCATATTATCCACAAATTATTTTAATGACTTAAATAATAGCCTTATTTACATGGCTTTTATTGATTTATCAATAAGTTAAGGAGCGCTGGAGGCGGGTACCGGAATCGAACCGGTGTACGCGGATTTGCAATCCGCTGCAT
>JAPKEA010000127.1 GCA_028822275.1 Planktomarina sp.
CATTGAAGAGCAGGAGAGAATGATCACAGTTAATGTCCTGGCTCTAACTACTCTGACACACCTTTACGCAACTAACATGGCATCAAGAGGTGGTGGGCATATACTCAACGTAGCCTCACTAGCTGGGTGGATGGCGATCCCAAATCAGAATGTATATGCTGCTTCAAAAGCCTATGTATTGGCTTTCACTCAGGCGCTGTCTAATGAAATGGTGGCTGCTGAGAGTGGCGTTCAAGTTACAGCTCTGTGTCCTGGTTATACGGCTACAAAAATGATGGATAATCCAGATCAGGGCTCCAAGCTTGGCATTCCATCTAGCATGATGATGTCGGCTAAAGATGTTGCTGAAATTGGTATAAAAGCCTGTCTTGCTGGGAAGGACCTTGTGGTCCCAGGCGTTGCCAATAAGGTAACCACAATCATTACACATTTTTTCTCAAAGACATTTATGACAAAGCTTTTCGGTTATTTTTATCGAAAAAATATGGACTAAAATTTAGAATTATTTTACTAAGGATTTCTTATGAGTGAACAAGTTATTAAAAAGGTACTGATCACCGGCGCTAATGGTTTCATAGGCGGCACATTGATGCGTTATTACCAAAACCACGGTCAAGATGTTGTCGGTGTTGATCTTATTGGAAATGGTACTGATATTGTCGAGGGTGACATAGCTCAACCTGATACGATCAAGGATTTGTTGCAGGAATGTGATGTGATCATTCACACGGCTGCACTGGTGTCCAATGCTATGCAAGATAGTGATATGTGGCGGGTTAATGTCTTGGCTACCCGCAACTTAATTGAGGCAGCGAAAGAGCATAAGGTACGACGCTTTGTTCAAATCTCGTCAGTCGTCGCATATGGGAATTCAGCAGAAGGCGAGCTAGAGGAAAATCATCCCGTTCATGCAGATGGAGGCAGCTATGTACTCACAAAACTTGCTTCAGAGCATGTTGTGTTGGGTGCTCAGGCAAATGACAGCATAGAGGTAGTCATTCTTCGACCTGGTGATGCTTATGGTCCAGGCAGTCGCCCATGGGTTATTGCCCCACTAGAGGCAATTGCCAAAAATCAGTTCATGCTTCCAGCAAAGGGGGAAGGTTTTTTTAGGCCTATTTACATCGATGACTTGGTTCGCGGTATTGTCATGGCAACTAGTCATCCAGATGCTGCAGGTGAGATATTTAACATATCTTGTGAGGGCTATATGCCAGCCAAAGAATACTTTGCTCCTCATTATCAATGGCTAGGTAAAAAAGGGCCCATGCTGGTATCTACGAAATTAGCACTTAGGGTATCTGCCATTGCATCAAAGGTGGCGGACCTTATGGGCAACCTAAATGAAGCCTCGCCGTCTACCGTCATGCAGCTTTCAACTAGGAGTTGGTTTTCTATTAAAAAAGCTGAACGCATTCTTGGATGGAAGCCCGAAGTTTCATTTGAGGAAGGTATGAAAACAACACATGAATGGGCTAAGGAGCAAGGGTTGCTCAAAAAATAATTCGCGTCATATTCTTCATAAACCCTGATTTAACTTTAATTTTTTCACCATGAAAAAGGCTATACTTGTATCAAAATGGGCATAGGTGTGCTCCATTAAATACACAATTATGATCAGGTGAAATTAATGCGTTTATGGAACGGTTGGGGGAATGAAGATAGTGATTTATCGATGGAACTGAGCACTGGCTTAAGATCATTATTAGAGGCTCTTGTTGGATCGGGGACCATGCTTCCCAAGGTGACTCTAAACGACGTTATTTCTAAAGTACCAAATAGTCGCCTTGATAAACATCCACTGATAATAACTGACCCAGAAACACGAGTTCGTCATGCTCGAGGTCAAAGTCTGCCTGACTGGTTAGATATGCACAGTGGCAATGTTGATACATTTCCAGATGGCGTAGCATTTCCAGAATCATCAGAGCAGGTAAGAGAACTGTTAGCTCACGCTAAAAAAAATAATTTAGTGGTCATCCCCTATGGCGGAGGAACATCAGTGGTGGGTCATATTAACCCCGAGCAAAGTGAAAAGCCTATATTGACAATTGATATGGGAAAAATGAATTCCATGCTGAGCATTGACACAGAAAGTCAGTTAGCCACCTTCGGCGCTGGCACCCCAGGACCGATCGTAGAGGAGGAGCTTAAAAAACATGGCTACACGCTAGGTCACTTCCCTCAATCTTGGGAGCTTTCTACACTAGGCGGCTGGGTGGCAAGTCGATCGAGTGGACAGCAATCTCTGCATTATGGGCGAATGGAGAATATGTTTGCTGGCGGTATTATTGAGACTCTGGCTGGCACCATGATTATCCCAACGATTCCAGCATCTTCAGCAGGCCCTGATGTTCGTGAGATGATTCTCGGTTCTGAGGGCCGCATGGGTATTATTACAGAGGTAACTGTGCGAATAACTCGTCTTCCTGATACTGAAAAGTTCCAGGTGATTTTTTTCCCTTCCTGGGAGACTGGTATCCGAGCTGCAAGAGAACTCATTCAGCAGCGAGTTGCTCTCTCGATGGTTCGCCTAAGCAACCCACTTGAGACAACCAGCCTTTTATACATGGGAGCAGGTAGCGATAGCAGTGGCGTCGTTGAGCTTGAGCAAGCATTATCTGAGAAAGGTATCGGCGAAGGCAAAGTAATGATGACACTTGGAGTAACTGGCACGGCTCGTCACTGCAAGGTTGCATATGAACTAGCACTTGATCATTGTTCTGCCCATAGCGGTATTGCTGATCAATCTGGTCTTGGAGACAATTGGGCTCACGGTCGATTCCGCGCACCATATCTTCGCGACCCTTTGGGTGCTGAGGGCTATGTTGTGGATACTATGGAGACAGCAGTTGACTGGTCGAAAGTCTCCCAAGCTGCTGAAAATATAGAGCAAGCGATTCGCACAGCCTTAATTGATGAGGGCGAGCAAGTGCATGCCTATACTCACCTCTCTCATGTCTATGGTCAAGGATCGAGTATCTATACTACCTATCTATTTCGTATAGGCGAAAGTTACGAACAAGGAATGAATCGTTGGGTTAAGTTAAAAAAAGCGGGTGCCGAGCAAATCGTAGCTCATGGCGGGACCATTAGTCACCAGCATGGTGTTGGGAGCGATCACAAGAACTATTTGAGCGCTGAAAAAGGAACGCTTGGTATTGCTGCTATTAATAGCTTATGTGAGCAATTTGATCCCAATGGTCAAATGAATCCAGGAAAATTACTCCCTAATAATGAGGGCTAATCCACGATGAATGGATTTACTAATCGCCAACAGCTTCTATCTGAAATGCGCAATGGTAAGAGTTTAGATTGGGATATTATTATCATTGGCGGCGGTATCACTGGGGCAGGTGTTCTTCGAGAGGCGCGTCGACGAGGCTATCGAGCATTGCTGCTTGAGCAACAAGATTTCTCATGGGGTACCTCAAGCCGATCGTCTAAAATGGTTCATGGGGGTTTGCGTTATCTTGCTGCGGGTGATCTAAAGCTCACCAAGGAATCAGTGCAGGAGAGGCAGCGTCTATTAACCGAAGCTCCAGGATTAGTAGATCCTATTTCTTTTTACTTCACCTTCAGAAAGGGCAAATTTCCTGGCCGTATAGCCATGAAGGTCATTCTAACTATTTATGATTTCTTTGCTGGCGCTCAAGATAATAGATACTGCAATAACAAGGAATTACTCCAGCGATTTAAGGGCCTAGATGAAAATAAACTTCAGGGTGCTAGCTGCTATACCGATGCCATGGTGGACGACTCCCGCTTGGTTCTTCGTGTATTGCAAGACAGCATTGAAGATGGTGGGTACGCGCTAAATTACACAAAAGTGGAAGATCTCTTGCTAACGGATGGAAAAGTTTCTGGCGTGACTATTAAAGACAGAGATAATCCTAACTCTATTAATCTAACCGCCCCAGTTATTATAAACGCCACTGGCGCATGGGCAGATCGACTTCGAAATATTGTTAACAGCGAGACTCGGATAAGACCTTTGCGCGGTAGCCATGTCGTTATTGCCAAATCTTTATATCCTGTAACCGATGTAATGACTTTTCTGCATGTCGATGATAAGCGAGGTGTCTTTGTTTACCCTTGGGAGGGAACAACTGTTATTGGGACTACAGACTTGGACCATGACAAGGATTTAGATTTAGAGGCCAGCATTTCTGATCAAGAGGTAGATTATCTGTTAAAGGCTTTTAACAGCCAATTTCCCGATAATACACTTAAGCGCAGCGATGTCTTGTCGACCTGGGCAGGAGTGCGCCCTGTGATTGGTGCAGAAAAAAATAAAAATCCCTCTAAAGAGCGACGAGATCATGCAGTTTGGTCTGATAGTGGATTAATTACCGTTAGCGGCGGAAAACTGACTACCTTTAGATTGATTGCATTAGATGCGCTAGCCGCAGCCAAAGATAATCTGCCGGTAGCTAAAGAATTTATTGATGATCGGATGTTCTCAACTCCAAAAATCAGTGCGCAGTCGCTGTCACCAGAAAATAGTAGCTGGGGTCAACGCTTACTGGGTCGATATGGCGATAAAGCAGCTGAGCTTGCAAATGATAGTGCTCCAGATGAGCAACAGAACCTAGGGGAAACTGAATTCTCTTTAGCTGAATGCAGATGGGCAATAAAGTATGAGGCTGTGGAGCATCTCGATGATCTTCTCCTAAGAAGAACTCGATTAGGTATGTGTCTCCCCAATGGCGGCGCCACTCTCTATCCCGCATTAAAAGAAATATTCTCAAGCAATCGGAGCTGGGATGATGACCGATGGCAAAAAGAAGTCAATCGCTATGAAAAAATCTGGAAAAACCATTACAGTCTTCCTAACAACTCTTAAGATGAGGTAGTTATGAAAGAACAGTACTTTTTAAGCATTGATAACGGAACCCAGAGTGTCCGAGCCATTGTTTTTGATGGGAATGGTCAACTCATCGCAAAAAGTAAAATTGATATTGAGCCCTATTTTTCTGATCAGAAGGGGTGGGCAGAGCAACATGCCGACTATTTTTGGGATTCGCTCTGTCAGGCTTGTCAAGAACTGTGGCCAAAGTTGCCTATACCCAAGGAGTCAATTACTGCGGTTTCGGTGACCACACAGAGGGCCACGGTAGTGCCAATGGGAAAGGATAATCAACCTCTGCGGCCTGCAATTAGTTGGCTAGATCAGCGACAAGTAGAAACTAAGCCTAAACTTGGGAAGTTAGAGTCTGCTTTGATGAGTCTAATCAGAGCAAAGCCATTGGTAGATTTAATGCACAGCCAGGCCGAAGCTAATTGGATCGAACAAAATGAGCCCGATATTTGGCAGCAAGTTCATAAATTTTTACTTTTATCTGGCTATCATAATTACAAGCTTACTGGCCAATACAATGATGCCATTGCCAGTATTGTCGGATTTGTACCGTTTGAATATAAGACTCAACAATGGGCTGATGAAAAAGACTGGAAGTGGCGAGCTATGCCAATTCGCCCGGAAATGTTACCAAAGGTTTCACCAGCGGGGTCAGTGCTAGGAGAAATTACTGCAGCTGCTGCCGATGCGACTGGCATACCGAAAGGATTGCCATTGATTGCCAGTGGCTCGGATAAAGCCTGTGAAGTCTTAGGAACTGGTTGCATTGATAATGAAACAGGCAGTTTGAGCTACGGCAGCTTAGCCACTCTGAATATTACCTCTGATAAATATCTTGAGGCTATCCCTTTTTATCCAGCCTATCCTGGTGTAATACCCAACACATTTAATATTGAGATGATGGTGCAACGTGGATATTGGATGGTGAGTTGGTTTAAAAAGGAGTTCGGGCTTCAAGAGGAGCAATTAGCAGCCCACCAAGACACGTCACCAGAGTCAATGTTTGATGAATTGCTTGCTAAGGTTCCTGCGGGCTGCGAAGGGTTAATGCTGCAACCTTATTGGTCACCTTCCAATGGTGATGGGCCAGAAACTCGTGGCGCTATTATTGGCTTTAACGAAGAGCATACAAGGGCACATCTTTATCGCGCAATGATTGAGGGACTTACTTATGCTTTAAGGGAGGGCAAAGAGCTCTTAGAAAAACGAAGTGGCAAATCTATCTCTCGATTAGTAGTATCTGGCGGTGGATCTCAAAGCGACCAGATAATGCAAATCACTGCTGATATCTTCGGTATGACTGTTATGCGCCCACATACTTTTGAGACATCCTCTCTTGGTGCTGCTATAGCGAGCGCTGTTGGGATTGGTTTATATCCAGATTTTTCTACCGCGGTTGATAAGATGACTCATCATGGCGACAGCTTTGATCCCATAGAAGCTAATAAAGATATGTATAACAATTTATATCATAAGGTCTACAAAAAAATGTATGGGCAATTAAAACCTAGTTATGAGGCCATACGGACCATTACCAACAATTCCATTTAAATTATTATTGATGCGATAGTAGCTGAGATATTGACTTAGAGTTAACTTCAACTGTTAAACTAAGCAGGTAATTTATTTTGGGAGAAAAAAATGCCAGAGATGTCACTGTATGGTTGGTTTCATACGATTATGGGAATTGTTGCTTTGCTAACAGGACTCTACTCACTTATTAAATATAAAGTGATAAATTCACAAAACACATCAGCTAAAATATTTTTAATCTCTACTTTAATCGCAGCGGTCACTGCTTTAACTTTATATAAGCAAGGTGGCTTTGGGGTTGGTCATATATTGGCTGTGTTGACTCTTTTAGCTTTGATGGTTGGTAGAATCAATGAAAAAGGTCTATTTTTTGGGTGGTTGGCACCTTATTTTCAAGCTATTTGCTATACATCCTTATTCTTATTTCATTCCATTCCAGCGATTACAGATGGCTTGAGGCGTCTGCCAGTAGGAGATCCAGTTATCACCACTTTCGATGACCCTCTTTTGATGAGTTTTTATGCAGCCTTTCTTTTAATTTACTTTGTCGTATTAGTTTTGCAGATGCTTTGGATTAAAAGGAATACTTAAAATGAGCTTATATACAATTTCTCAGGCCTCAGCAGAGGTTAGTTTAACTGCCCACACACTTCGCTATTACGAAAAAGAAGGCTTACTTCCCAATGTAAAAAAAGATGCCGCTGGACGAAGAAATTATCATCAAGATGACATCCAAAGAATTGGTTTCATTAAATGCTTAAAGGGAACAGGCATGTCTTTAAAACAAATCAAAGAATATGGAGTGCTGTTTGCTCAAGGTCAGAAAAAATCCTTAGAAAGAAACAATATGCTTGAGGCTCATAGAGAAAAAATA
>JAPKEA010000128.1 GCA_028822275.1 Planktomarina sp.
CAGAAACAGAAACAGAAACAGAAACAGAAACAGAAACAGAAACAGAAACAGAAAATTTATTCTCAGTTATAAACAAAGAAACTAATTGATTCTGTCTATATTAACCTCTTTTCAACACCGCCTTGGTAACTTGCAGTAAAACGCCACAAAATACATTTTTGGTCAATATTTTTCTTCAACCTATGGATCCCTGTAGCTAAAGCCTGCTTTGACTAATGAGCACGATTCCGGTAGATCGAATTCGTAAAAAATTGTAATTATTATGGAAAACCTATGAAGAACGTAATGTTGACAATTAAATGGGGAACCGAATTCTCCGCAGATCATGTTAATATTTTGTTTAAAGCTGCCTACTCTAATACTTCACAAAAATTCGATTTTGTTTGTTTAACGGAAAATTCGGATGGGTTAGACGGCGGGATAATATCGTACCCTATCCCACAAACAGGCATCAAGGAATTTCCCAAATCACAAGGTGCTTGGCCTAAAGTATGCCTTTTCCACCCTGATTTGCTTGGGAAAATTGAGCAGGTCTTATTCCTTGATATAGATACTGTCATTACTGGAAATATTGACCCACTTTTCAATGATCCAGGCGATAAACTCAGGATGTTGAGCTGCGGTCCACGATGGAGAAATTTTGACGCTTCCTTGCCATGCCAACCTGCTTCAGGGGTCCTATCATATAACTTGAAGTGCCATACGAATATCTTTGAACAGTTCAAAAATAATCCTGATCAGGCATATTCAAACTTCGAGCTCGAACAAACTTTTTTAGGAAATACTGCAAATGCAGTTGACTACTTTCCATTAGAATGGGTCCAGAGTTTTAAATACCATTTACGTCGCCAATTTATTGCAGATATTTTTCTGCCACCAAAGAATCCAAGTGAAAAGAGCATACTGGTGGCATTTCATGGCTACCCTCGACCCCATCAGATTTGGGGCCAACGGCAACAATGGGCACGCTTTCCAAGATGTGGAGTAAGAAGACCAAAGTGGATGATGGATTATTTCGAAACCTACTCTAAAAGCTAGGGCGTTAGGTAGGTTTTCTTACTCAAGTTTTTAGTGATTTTAGGGAATTCCATGATAGAGCCACTTGAAATCTGGCTGTTAATTGAAGTTTTAGGACACCATCTTATAGTCAATGCGAGGCAGTTTTCTTTAATGACTTCGATTAACTTCGCGCACGCCGAATGCCTTGAGGTGTGATCCTAAACTCAGCACGAAACGCCCGCGTCATAGCGCTAGCATTATTATAGCCAGAACGTAGGGCGATTTCTGAAACTGACATATCTGTATCCGTGACAAGTTCCTTCGCATGAGACAGCCGCAGGCGCCTGTAGATGGTCTGTGGACTTGCTCCCATTTTCTCTTGCATTTGTGTTTCCAGGTGCCGTTGACTTCGTCCTAAATCTTTGGCGATTTCGGCAATTAGCAAAGGCTCCTCAATATTTTTACGCATCAAATTTATTGCACGAGCTACAATTCCAGCCTTTGGATCAGGCCGCTCAGAATAAGCCCCAGTAAACAGCGCCTCAACCCGGAACCTTATGGCCGAACCCAATGCTTGGCTAATTAACTGCAGAGCCATTGCAAAAGCCGTAGATGCCCCACCGCAAGACATACGATTTCGATCAAAAATCACTGGATCTTTCTCTACCAAAACATCTGTAAAGCACTCAGAAAAACGATCAATTTCATCCCAATGTATCGTTGCCTTGTATCCATCCAAAAGTCCTGCCTCGGCTAATAACCAACTCCCAGTATCCAACCCCGCCAAGCGATCAAACTTTGGTGCAGCCGCTCGCAGTGATTGGCAACAAGTGACTGTTGCGTGTGAAACAAATTCATACGACGGCATTACCATCAAAATGTCACCTTGTACGTCGCTCAATCTTGCATCCGCAGCGAGCCGCAATCCAGATGAAGATACAACGTCATTTCCTGTTAAGGTCACTATATTCCAACGATAATACTCATAATCTGTAAAATGGTTGCAAGCACGTAATGGTTCCAAAATATTAGCAAGACAATGATTAGAAAACTGGTCAAATAACAAAATTGAGATGTGTTGGGTCAAGGAACAAAGATCTTTCGCATTTGGCATGAATTATACTAATTATGCATCGGATTGCTTTACAAGCCAAATTATACTTGTCGTGAAACCCCTCAAGGAGGACGCCGCAAATGGAATATGGTTTATCAGAAGAGCAAGGTATGATCGCACGTACTGTCAGATCCTTTGTGGAAAAGGAAATTTATCCGCATGAAGCACTAGTTGAGCGCACGGGAGAAGTTCCAGACGAGATAGCACAAGAGATAAAACAAAAGACACTTGATCTAGGATTTTACGCCTGCAACTTTCCCGAAAGTGTTGGCTGCGCCGGGCTTAACCATACAGATTTTGCTTTAGTCGAGCGCGAACTTGGTCGCGGATCAATGGCGCTAAACCATTTTTTTGGACGCCCACAAAATATCCTGATGGCGTGTGAGGGTGAACAAATTCAACGCTATCTTATGCCTGCCGTACGTGGCGAGCGGATGGATGCATTGGCAATGACGGAGCCAGGCGCAGGCTCAGACATACGCGGCATGAAATGCTCTGCCCAACGCAATGGTGGAGACTGGATCGTGAACGGCACTAAACACTTTATAAGTGGCGCAGATCACGCAGACTTTTTAATCGTTTTCATTGCCACGGGTGAAGATCAAACGCCCAAAGGGCCAAAAAAACGCATAACAGCGTTTCTAGTAGACCGAGGCACAGCAGGCTTTACAATTCGAGATGGGTATAAGTCTGTCAGCCACCGTGGCTACAAAAATATGATCCTTGAATTTGATGATTGCAGACTTCCCCAAACACAGGTTCTCGGCGAAGTCGATGGTGGTTTTGAAGTTATGAACACCTGGCTCTATGCCACTCGCATTACTGTCGCAACGATGAGTGTTGGTCGGGCACGCCGGGTCTTTGATTACGCCTTGAATTACGCAGCTGAACGGGAACAGTTTGGCCAGAAAATTGGAAAGTTCCAGGGCATTAGCTTCCAGCTTGCAGATATGATTACAGAAATTGATGCTGCCGATTTGCTAACCCTTGCAGCAGCCGACAGGCTAGACAAAAATCTGCCCGCCAACAGAGAAATTGCAAGCGCAAAGCTCTATGCGAGTGAGATGCTCGCACGGGTGACTGATGCCGCGATTCAAATTCATGGGGGCATGGGCCTTATGGACGACTACCCATTGGAACGGTTTTGGAGAGATGCACGCGTCGAGCGCATTTGGGACGGAACATCAGAAATTCAAAGACACATTATCAGTCGTGATTTATTACGCGCTTTGGGAGCCTAATATTGGATCTAAACATGCCGCCAGAAAGAATAGTTTTGTAAGGCTAAATATGATCGAGCCCCTATCAAGGGGCAAGACCCTTATTAGGGGCTTACTCATCCCATTATCATGAGAGCAACTGCCTAAGTCACAACACAAACTTTTTAGAAATTAATAAATATTACCTAATTCCACTCGTTAAAATAACCCTGCTACTGGCGAAATTTCAGGCACCTTCCACACTAAACAATGTGGTGCATTTGCGACTAAATTTTAAAGGAACCAAAATGTCTGATCTCACACGCTTACTAAACCCAAAATCCATTGCTGTTATTGGGGGTGGAGAATGGTGCAGTTCTATTATTTCTGCTGCAGATAAAATCGGTTTTAATGGTATAATCATCCCAATCCATCCAACAAAAAAAGAGATTTCAGGGCGACCTGCACTACAATCGCTTGACGCATTTCCAGGCAGAATTGATGCCGCTTTCATAGGTGTAAACAGACATGCAACAGTGGGCATTGTTGCACAATTGCGTCGGTTGGGTGCGGGTGGTGCCACGTGTTTTGCCTCTGGTTTTTCTGAAGCAGCCGCTGAGGATGCATCGAGCACCGATTTGCAAAAACAGCTTATAGAGGCCGCAGGTGATATGCCAATATTGGGGCCAAATTGCTACGGTTTTCTCAATGCTTTCGATGGGTGTGGAATTTGGCCAGACCAGCATGGGTGCCGTAAAGTTGACCGGGGAGCAGCTATTCTCACCCAAAGTTCAAACATTGCAATAAATCTCACTATGCAAAACAGAGGCCTTCCAATCGGCTATGTGGTAGCATGTGGCAACCAAGCGCAAACAACGCAAGCTGAAGTTGGCATACAACTACTGGATGACCCACGGGTCACAGTAATCGGCCTACATATTGAAGGCTTCGGGGATTTACGAGGCTGGGAGGCCTTCGCTCGCAAAGCATATGAGCGCGATATCCCATTGATCGCCTTGAAGTCTGGCAAATCAGATCAAGCACGAGCCGCCGCTATCTCTCATACCGCTTCACTAGCGGGTGGAGATGCAGGTGCCCAAGCCTTTTTAGATCGTCTAGGTATTCGCCGCGCCTGCAGTTTACCGGTATTTCTCGAAGCTTTAAAATTCAGCCACCTATTCGGAAGAATTCAAAGTAATAAAATTGCATCAATTTCATGCTCTGGTGGCGAAGCTGCACTGGCTGCGGACGCAGCGCATAGCACACAGCTTGAATTCCCAGCTCTTACCAAAAGGCAGCGCCAAGACTTGGGTAAAGCATTGGGGCCTATGGTGGCTCTAGCAAACCCACTAGATTATCATACCTATATTTGGCGTGATACAGAGGCAATGACAGCAGCTTGGTCTGCAATGGCCGATCGAGATATTGCACTTACTTTACTAATTAGTGATTACCCTAGAACTGATATATGCGATGCGAGTGATTGGGACTGCGTAACCAGTGCGGCCATCGGCGCAGCTAAGCAAACAGGAAGACCTTACGCAGTAGTGGCAAGTTTGGCAGAATTAATGCCAGAAAACGTTTCACGGAAATTGATGGAAAGTGGTGTGGCCGCGGGCAATGGGCTAGATCACTGCATTAAAGCCTTGGATATTTTGACCAAGCCAATGCCTTTAGGTGCTGATGAAATCCTATTACCCGGCAAGTCCCGCGAAGTATCAATTGTCGACGAATACTCTGCTAAAAAAGACCTTGCAGTACTAGGGCTCGTTATTCCTAAATCGATTACGCTGACCAATCGCAATTCCGCCTCAGAGCTGGCTAAGACTGTGGGCTTTCCAGTTGCCCTCAAAACCTTGGGGCTGGCACATAAAACTGGTTCTAACGGGCTTGCCTTATCCCTCAATTCGACCGCA
This sequence comes from Planktomarina sp., assembly GCA_028822275.1. Lineage (GTDB taxonomy): Bacteria > Pseudomonadota > Alphaproteobacteria > Rhodobacterales > Rhodobacteraceae > Planktomarina. Next base: position 5,229 of record JAPKEA010000128.1, read on the forward strand.
GAAGTGGCGCGTATTGCACCGACCTTGGCCTCAGGTGATATATTAATTGAGCACATGATTCAGGGCGGGATCGTTGAACTTCTTATTGGTATAACTCGTGACCCAGCGCATGGGTTTGTCCTGACCCTAGCAGCAGGTGGGACCATGACCGAAATCTTGGCAGACAACACAAGCTTGCTAGTTCCCGCGCGCAGCGACGATATAGAGCGTGCATTAAACAAACTAAAAATCGCCCCTCTTCTCCATGGCTTCCGTGGAAAACCACCTGTAAATTTTAAGGCAATTTTAGATGCAATTCACGCAATACAGGCCTATGTGCTTGCCAATGCCGCCTACGTAGAAGAAGTTGAGATTAATCCATTAATTTGTACAGCTCAGACGGCCGTTGCCGTTGATGCTCTCATAAGGAAAACGCCATGAGCCCGATCAAAACCTACGCCAAAGGCGGCGTTCTGCAGGTAACACTTGACCGTCCAAAAGCAAACGCGATCGATTTAGCAACAAGTAAAATAATGGGTGAGGCATTTTCTAAATTTCGTGACGACCCAACCTTACATGTGGCGATCATCACCGGCGCGGGCGAGAAGTTCTTTTGTCCTGGGTGGGACTTGAAGGCCGCAGCAGACGGTGATGCAGTTGACGGAGACTACGGCGTCGGGGGCTTTGGAGGATTACAAGAATTAAGGGATCTCAACAAACCGGTAATCGCTGCCGTGAATGGTATTTGCTGTGGTGGGGGGTTGGAATGGGCCTTGTCGGCGGATATTATAATTGCCGCGGATCATGCCAGCTTTGCCCTGCCAGAAATTCGTTCGGGGACTGTTGCAGATGCAGCTTCAGTGAAGGTTCCAAAACGTATTCCTTATCACATCGCAATGGAGCTATTGCTCACAGGACGATGGTTTAATGTGGATGAGGCCAAGACTTGGGGCCTAGTTAATCATTCGTATCCCAGCAATCAGCTCATGGATAAGGCTTGGGAAATGGCCCATCTTTTGGCAAGCGGTCCCCCATTAGTTTATGCGGCAATCAAGGAAATTGTTCGTGACGCTGAGAATAGCAAATTCCAAGATACAATGAATCGTATTACACAGCGCCAATTAGCCTCCATTGACACGTTATATGCATCAGAGGATCAGTTAGAGGGCGCAAAAGCATTCTCTGAAAAACGCGATCCAGTGTGGAAGGGCAAATAGCCCGACAGATCTGAGGCGTACCTTTCGCGCTACGGTAATGCGCGCCCATCACACAGTGGATAGCTCCGCGAAAGCATTTACTAAGGCAGAGTCTTACGAAATAGCACAATCACCCCTAGATCATTCGCGTGTTTACCGATGGAGCCTTGCATATAAATTGGAACAGTCTGAAGAGATAAATTATCAATATCGTTGTTAATCTCTTTTAATTTTTGTTTAAATCCTGCTGTTTCAAAATGCTCTAAATTAATCGATAAACAAAATAACGCACCAGGCTTCGCGATGCGCAGCAACTCATCCAAAGCCGCCGGCCCCACATGGCCATGGGTAAACGTCCCAGCACTTATGATACCATCGTATCTAGCAGATACTATCGGCAAACGTTCGAGCAAATTGCACTCAATCGTTTTTTTATAATATCCTTTGGCAAAAGCCACAGCAAGCATTTCAGCCGAAATATCTAAGCCATCAACACTGTGAACTGAATGATACGCTAAGCGTTTTCCAACCAATCCTGTGCCTGCACCAACATCCAAAATTTGACCCAAATGCGCTCGACCCCAAGATTGTACGAATGCATCAGCTACAAAAATCGGCAGAGCGTACCCCATATTATCTGCAAAATCTTGGTCATAGCTTTCTGCCCATTCTGCATAAAGTCGTCGATTATCCTCGGGAGATTGAAGCGCATAAGCTGCGTCCAACGCCGGTTTATCAGTCATTTGATATCTCCTGTAGCAAAACAAACTCTTCTAGTTTTCACAATTAGAGCCTATCACGCCTCCATGACCAAGAAATTACTTTGTATCGGATACGGGTTTTCTGCCCGCGCCTTAGCCC
>JAPKEA010000573.1 GCA_028822275.1 Planktomarina sp.
GAATTTTTTCAAAAAAAACATTCATTTAATAATTCTAAACTAACATCTTTTTATATAAAAATTCGTAGACAATCAGTATTTGCCATACAGACAAACGGGAATGTTCGGATGTGGATATCTAAGTATTTTCTATTCCTAAATTAGGACTTCGCCCCAACTTTACAGAAGGAGATTTGACCAAAGATTATCCTTATTCATCCTGATATGGATGCTGTCGCCTGCTGGTACTTAGATAGTTGTTTAATGACTGGCATTAGAATCCTATTTTGCTAGCACGTACTGCAAATTGGATAAATGAAATTTGCTATAGATGCGTGCAGTTACTGGCCAAAATGGCTTTTAGCTATTATTTCAGTCCTATATTTTTGGAATTTTTGTGCGATATAGACTAGTTACTCAGGTAAGTTTGCTGTGGAAAAGGTTAGCTATTTTTCAGTTTAGCAACTAAATATTCTAGATACTATTTTAGTTAAGGATACTTATTAGACTTGATAAAGACGCTGCGCATTCCTTGGGGCACCACTAAGTTGATAGCATTTTCGGGGCTTTATTGGCCTTGCAACTTGGTGCATCAAAGTTGAGTGGGTTTTCACCAATAAAGATCAGGGCTTCACCGTCCTATGTGGGACATCGATCATTTTGTTGCTTATTGAGATCAAGTGTATAGATCTTGCTAATCGCCTCAGGCGCCATAGCCAATAATAGTGCTCTGGTATGAAATCTAAGTGAGTTGTTGGCGCAGCAACCGACGTAAGATCTTGCCAGACGGTGATTTTGGGATTTCATTGACGAAATTAACCCGATGAATCTTTTTGTAGTGTGCTAAATTTTTTGCAATGTATTTTTTGATCTGCGCCTCGCTTGGTGCAGGGTCTATTGTTATAACAAAGGCAACAGGTAACTCTCCGGCTTCATCGTCGGGTTTTCCAATTACTGCTGCATCTTGTATGTTTGGGTGGGCTACCAATACGGCCTCTATCTCGGCTGGGGCGACCTGAAAACCTTTATATTTGATTAACTCCTTAAGTCGGTCGATAATGAACATGTATCCATCCTTGTCGATAATCGCCACATCACCAGTTTTCAGCCAGCCGTCATTGGTCATGGTGTCCTGAGTTTCTTTTTCATTATTTAAATACCCAATCATCACTTGTGGGCCCTTAATCCAAAGCTCTCCCTCTCCTCCAGGCGCAATATCTTCGCCAGTGTCTGGGCTAACAATTCGACACTGGGTATTGGGTACGGCCAACCCTGATGAGCCTGAGCGTGGCCCAGAAAGAGGTGTCACATGTGACACGGGTGATAGTTCGGTCATGCCAAATCCTTGCAGCATTTTGCAATTCAATCGTCTTGCAACTGCATCTGATAATTTTTGACCCATCGGAGCAGCACCTGAAAATACTTGATCAATCTGATTTAGATCAAATTCATCCACAAGGGGATGTTTTGCCAATGCCAAAGCGACGGGTGGAACGATCCACATGCGTCTAGATTTGTATTTCACGCAATGGCGTAGGAATAATTCCAGGTCAAACCTTGGCATCGTGACCAGCTGGCCCCCACAGGCAAGATGCATGTTCATCAATACAGTCATGCCATAAATATGGAAAAACGGCAAAAATGCTGCAGCAGTTTCCCCCTGCTGAAATTCAGCTGCAGTGGCTACTTGGTCAAGATTGATGACTAGGTTTCTGTGGGATAGACAAACACCTTTTGGCAAGCCAGTAGTCCCTGAAGAGTAGGGGAGAACCACACTATGCTTATCCAGATCCACCATAACTTGTTGTTCTAGAGGTGCTCCATAGAACTTTGATATAGAAGAAATGCCATCAACTACACCGATGACACAGATCTGTACGTCTTCAAGCAATGCTATGCCTTCCTGTGCCGTCTTTAAAATCTCTGGAATTATTATTAGAAAATCGGCTCCAGAGTCTTTGAGTTGGTGGTGGATTTCGCTGGACGTAT
>JAPKEA010000129.1 GCA_028822275.1 Planktomarina sp.
GCCAGTCCTCTAGGGTAAGCACTACACCAAAATGCGGTACTGGAACCCCTTTGCTATTAAGCACGAACTCATGCCTGGTTCGAGAACACCCACATTACTTTTTTTAATTAACGCTATGTAATTCTCAGTGAACTTACGAAGCAGGCCATGCAGGCGCTTAAGCTACCCCCTTTGATAACTCAGTAAAGCTGAATTAACAGGTAACATCAGATACCCCATCTGATGCAAAAGCTCTGCCAATGCCAGATCGCGTTGCACTCTTTGGTTAATTTCTTTTAATTGAGTTTGGATTAAAGTAAGCTTTGCTGACAATTCAACAAGCACTGTATTAGTGCCACTTGCACGCTGAACTTCAATGGCCGCTACAACCTCCTGCACTTGGTGCTTTGCTGTTTGCAATACCAACACCATTTCTGTTGCAGACTTCCAACGTGACCAAATTTCCTCAAGGCGCTGATCATGAAGTCGCCTTTGTTGATGTAGCTTCTCTCTTTGGGCTTCAACACGATGCATTGCAGTAGTCATTTTTGCAGTGCTTGAAAACCCTTCAAATAAAGGCACACTCAAATTTAACAGCACTGAACTTGTATCAGCAGAGGTATCACCAAAGGTTCCACGCTGAATTGAATACTTTAGACTCAATCGTGGCCAAATAATCACTTTAGCGAAGTCGAGTTCTGCTTGGGCCTTTTTTAAAGCAAGTCCGGCTAATAGTAGCGATGGTGACCTAGACCTAGAATCAGACAAAGCTACGTCAAATTCATCTGGAATTAGGGGCAATCCCAATGCATTTGGATCAGCAGCCATAAACTCACGATCAACAGTAACATCCGGTGCCAAGCTGCGTAATTTTTTCAGCGCAGCAACATGGTCAGCTTGAGCTTGCGCCTTAAGCACTTGCATTTGAATCCATTCAGACTGCGCCGAATAATATTCATTCATTTTTGATCCACCACCAGCAACTGACTCTCTGAGACTCCCCACTTGGCTAAACAAGTTATCAACCATTAATTCATGAAGCCGTAATGATGAAAGTTTTTCCTGAACCTTAATAGCAGACTCCAGCACTTCAAAAAATACCGCCTGGCGTAAACGTTCCAATTCTATTTCTTTAAGTCGAACTTCGGCTTTGACAACCTCGATACTTGCAGATTCTCCACCAAAAAAAGGTAAGGGTTGCTCAATCTCCAGCCCATAGGTGCTTTTATTACCATCGTTTTGAAGAGGGTTTCTGTTTTCGACGTTACCGTATACACCATTTCCTCTAATAATGGGGTAATAGACGGAGTAAGCGCCCTCGACGTCTGATTGTGATGCTCGTATTTCTGCGTGGGCTGAAAGGATTCGAGGGTCTGATTCCAAGGCATTCTTAATGAGGGGGTTAAGATCTGCAGCATACACAGGCACCCATAAAATTAACGCTACCGATGAGAAAATAAGTTTTATAAAACAAAAATAAAAACGATTAATCAACATTAATAAATAACTCCATTAAAAAAATATGAATAGCTAACTCTATTTTTCCCAGTAATAGGTGCAGTGGGAAAAAGGACTTCGCTTGATACTGATATTTTTAATTCAATACAAACCTAATCACTTCTAGCAGGCTTTACAATTTGTTATGACAGATACATAGACAATAAAAATGCCTTAAAAAGGTCGTTGTGTCTGTCATTTGTGAATCCAATATGCTCGATCATCCCTCTCGGAACGCTCGGGTAAAATAGTCAGTTAATGGTTTTAACAAGTAAGAAATGGGCGTTCGAGGTTCTGTTCGCAAAAAGGCCTCTACGGGCATGCCTGGCACAAGCTTAACGTGGTCTAGTTCTTTCAGGGCGGCTGGGTTTGGAGTAGCTTCAGCTTGGTAATAAGTTTCACCAGTTGCTTCATCCGTAAACGCATCAGGAGACACTTTGGTGACGATACCCATGATGACAGGCGTTATTTTCTGATCAAATGCAGAGAGATTTAGTGTTGCTAGCTGACCCTGATGAACTTGATCAATATGAACCGTCGGAATACGAACTTGTACAACTAGACGGCCAGCACTGGGAACAATGTAAAGAACAGGTTCTGCCGGCCTAACTACCGCACGAATTGTGTGTATTTGTAAGCCGTATACAATACCAGAAGTGGGTGCCCGCAATTCTAAGCGAGACAGAACTTCGTCGATTGCCAAAAGCCGCTGCCTCATTTCAGCAGCCTGGGAACTGACATCTCTTAGCTTTGTAATTGCTTCTTCTCTGCGTAGACTTTCCAACCGCAACCGCTCAATCCTAGTCTCTGCAATTTGGCCAGACGCTTGAGCACTTGCTGCTTCAAGCTCACCGATACGACCTTCAAGCTGGGCGTGTTCGCGCTTAAGGCCAGACACTTGGCTCCTCTGCGTTAGGCCCTTCTTTAGCAAAGCTTCCTGGCTTGCTAATTCGTCACTCACTAATTCAATTTGTGTGTGCACTGACTTCAATTGCACACCTAAACCACCAATTTGATTTGTGAGCTGGGCAACCTGCTCTTTAAGTTGCGCAAACTGCTCGTTCAATGTCGCCCGCCGTGCTTCAAACAAGCGTAGCTGCCCATTCATCAGGTCCAGTAGTTCCGAATCATCAGAGGACCGATCGGTTAGCTCCGCTGGAAAAGACATTTGCGGCAACGTATCACGCTCAGCTTTTAGCCGGGCGGAGCGTGCCAGGAATTCATCAAGTTGACTTTGAATAATAATTCGCTCTGATCGTGGCGCGCTGTCGTCAAACCGCATCAACACCCTGCCGGCTTCTACCGCATCGCCTTCACGAATAGCAAGCTCTACTACTGTGCCGCCGTCTTGGTGTTGTACAACTTGGCGAAAGCTTTCTACTTCAACGGTACCAGAGGCTACAATTGCCCCTTCAATTTGTGTTGTGACACTCCAGCCACCAAGGCCACCCACAAGGATCAAAATGCTAATAAAACCTATCCAAACGGGGTTTCGGGTAGTCCATTTAGTCTTTGGGTCGCTCATGATTTGGCCACCGGACTAATATTGGGTTTGATTTGTGACACGTTTTTAACTTGAGATTGAAGTACCTCGTCACGTGGGCCAAATGCTTTTTGCGACCCATTTTCAAGCATTAAAAGCGTGTCACATTCGGCGATCGCAGCGGGTCTGTGCGCTATGATAACAACGGCACCACCGCGTTGTTTCATTCCTCGAATGGCGGCATTTAACGCGTTGGTACCTACTGAATCTAAATTTGAATTGGGCTCATCCAACACCAGCAATATTGGCATGCCATATAATGCCCGCGCCAGTCCGATCATTTGCCGCTGTCCGCCCGACAGCCGCGCGTCATTGGATATTGGTGTATCGTACCCTTTGGGAAGGGTTTTGATCATATCATGGGCGCCAGCAAGCTGAGCTGCGGCAACCACTTCTTCAGGGTTTGGATTAATTGAAAGCCGAGCAATATTTTCCGCGATCGTACCTTTAAATAGCGTAACAGATTGTGGTAAATAGCCAATATACCCACCCAATACTTCTGGATCATATTGTTCCAAAGATGCACCATCAAGGTTCACCCGCCCCGCCAAAGCCGGCCAAATACCAGTAATTGCACGCGCTAGGGTAGATTTTCCACTGGCACTTTGCCCTATCACACCCATCGCCTCACCGGGCCTTACTTCAAAACTCACGCCGCGCAAAGCGGGTCGATCTTCTCCTGCGGGAACCACGGCCAACCCTTGCACGGTGAGGTGGGCCTTTGGTTTAGGTAGATCGGTTTTTTCTTTACTTTCAGGCACAAATTCCAAAATGCGGGTCAGACTTTTCCAACCGGCAAGTGCCATCTGCACCACGGGCCAACTGCCAAGTGCTTGTTCAATGGGTGCCAGTGAGCGACCCAATAGGATAGAACCCGCTATCATGGCGCCCGCAGTCATTTCGTTTTGCAGCACCAGATAGGCCCCGATTCCCAGCATCGCCGATTGTAAAAACAGGCGGAATGTTTTTGTCAGGATGGAGAAAAATCCAGTACGATCAGATGCAGCAACGCCAGTTGTTAACGCTTCATCGCGAAACGCCTGCCAACGAGTACTTACGGCTGATTGCATGCCCATGCCAATGACCGCTTCAGCGTCGTTTCGAATGTCGGCTGCAAAAGAAGAGGCCTGTGCCGAAGCCATCGAACTTTCCGCCTGCCGTTTACGCGTAAGCCATTGGTTAAGTACGGTTATTACGATAAGGAAAGCACCACCTGATAAGGCAACCCAGCCCAATATGGGGTGGAAAACAAATATCAATGCCGCAAACAATGGAGTGAAGGGCATGTCAAAAATGGCGAACAGCACTGGAGAACCATAAAACCGCTGAATCGCTTCAAGGTCTCGTAATTCACTTGAAGGTTGGTTGCGATCTCCAGCCTGTAGGGCTTGTTTGATCACTGCACGAAAAACACGCTCATCAAGGCGCGCCTGAAACCGTGCGCCAACCCGTGCCATAACACGAGCGCGCACCCAATCTAAAATGCCCTGCAGCGCATATAAAAACACCACCAAAACCGCAAGGGCAACAAGCGTTTCTTCAGACCGGCTGCCAAGCACCCGGTCATAAATCTGGAGCATGAAAATGGGGCCGGTCAGCATCAATAGATTGACGAAAACACTAAGCAACCCCACAAAGTAAAACAGGGTCGCGCTTTCATTGCGGATACTGCGCAACTCACGAAGGCCCTTTGGGAAACTGGAATTTTCCTGCATTATTAACCTACCCTCAATTTTAACGCTCAACTAGTCCAATAATAAGTTAGGCTCAACTTATCAATTTTTGAACTTTACATGTATGACGAGCAAAGGGTACAAAACTTAATGTTAGATATTTTTATAATCTAATACAATCAATGAGTTATAAACCAAACACAGCATTTAACAACTCCCATTTAGACAGTCTTTATATTTTAGGAAGTTTCTGCAAATAAACGATTGAATAATATTAAAGTACCCCACTATCCAATCCTATCAGGCTTTTTTTTCCGTTCCTTACGTGGAATGTAAGTATTGAATCAGTAGTAAATGCTTCGTGGGTCCCAAACCAGCAAGCATTGCTGTTTAACGTATTAACTTTGGGCTTTAATAAAGGCACTATTCCTAAAAATGGTGATCGCTTAAAGAGGCTAACACTTATAAAAGTAAGTTTTTAAGTTTAGTTAATTCAATATTTTGTATAGCTTATGCATGAATAATTGCTTGCCTAACTACTCATGGTTTGAGTATTTCTGCCCGTTTCTATAAGCGTTGGAATAGGTTTTTTTCAGAATCAACAGCTAGTGCCAGAGAATAACTAAAGGTCTAAGCAGCGTCGCAAATTAATAAACTGGGGAGAAGCGCCTCAAATTATGACGACGCCAACCTTTCATTACGGATACTGCGTAACTCACGAAGCCCCTTAGGGAAACTGGAACTTTCCTGCATTATTAACTTACCCGTAATTCTAACGCTCGACCAAGGCTCGGATTGAAGGCCAATAAATGAACGTACATTTTATTTGATCTATCGTGCCGAGGCAACATTTCGTGGGTCTTCACTTTGCTGGGAATTAACTTGCCCTTCGGTCTTGACAAAATCATTAAGAAATTGGCGATGATTACTTAGCGCCTCCTGCCCTTTTTTGACCGCTGCCTTCATCATTTAGAGTTCCATTGCCTTGGCATCATGAGTGGAGGCAAGCATTGGACGAGGGGCCCAGTTCATTCCAAATAAGATATATTCATAATTAACATATGAAAACAGCTGCGTACTATCGGTGAAATCCAATCGACTTGGCGGCTTTTGGTCCCACTTATCAAGCAGTTGTTTTAAGCTGTCGGTAATTCTATCTGGCTTGGCCACTTCGCGCCAAAAAGGTGTGTCACGTCTTTGTGTTAAGCAATAATGTAAGTTAATAAAATCAAGGCACTCTTTATACCGCTCTGTCATTTTCCGATTGAAAACTTCAGCTGATGCCGACATCTCGCCAAATCTGGGAAATAACTCCAATAGATAGTCAACGCCTTCTTCCACCATAAACAAGCCGGTAGATTCTAGTGGTTCCAGGAATCCAGCTGACAGTCCAATGGCAACGCAATTGTTCACCCATTGGTCCTTCATTTTTCCCGACTGAAACTTCAAGTGACGAACGGGAGTCTCGTCGCTCAGGTTCTGGAATTTTCTTAACTCCAATTCCGCTTCATCTTCGCTTAAAAATGTGCTGGAATAGACATAGCCAACCCCTCGCCGGGACGTCAGCCCAATGTCCCAGCACCATCCCGCTGAAAGAGCTGTTGACGTTGTGAACGGTTTAATTTCGGCTGTGTCCTCGGTCGTGACTTGAGCCGCAACGGCGCGATCACACAAAAGCCACTGACCAAAACTTTCGAATTCGCTACCCATCACCTCGCCGATTAATCGACGTGCAAAACCCGTGCAATCAATGAACAAGTCACCTGTTATCACCTGACCATCGCCGGTTGAAACAGATCTAATATCCCCACGCGCAGTCACTTCTACGCCTGTTACATCATCAACGATATGACGAACGCCCCGACTTACACATAACTCACAAAGAAATCCTGCGAACTTTTCTGCGTCCATATGGTAAGCGTATGAGACCACGCCTTCATAGTCTTTTTGCTCTAAATTTTTGGGAGCCAGCCCGGCCATTGCAAGTGCTGGTTGGGCGGAAACAGTTGAAGCAAAGGGTGCGCTGCGATCAGATTTCAACCATCGGAGACCGTTAAGATCGCGCGCTTTGGAACCGATACGATCAAACGGGTGGATATATTCATGCCCACCCTCGTGCGCCCAATCTACGAATTTGATTGCTTGTTTAAAACTGGCATCGGATGATTTCATGAACTGAGCTTCGGACACACCAATGCGTTGCAGGGTGCGCCGCATCGTCGGGATTGTTGCCTCGCCTACACCTATTCGCCCGATGTTTGCTGACTCTATTAATGTGATGTCAACGGACTTTGGAATAGTTTTACCATTTAAGCCCGCATCCAACAACGCGGCGGTCATCCAGCCTGCTGAACCACCGCCAACGATTACAACTTTCATAGCTTTGTCCTAAATTCTCTTATCCTGTGAACGCCGGCCATCTTGTTATCGTAAGAATGGTTGGCCCCATGTTTATACTTATGATTATACTTATGCTTGTGCTAAGCGCCACCAAACAAATCATCGTCTGTCAGAAAAATTGGGGAACTGGTGCCTGCGGCGCCATCAAGACTATCGA
>JAPKEA010000574.1 GCA_028822275.1 Planktomarina sp.
CGGACATAAACTGGTGCACCCCATTTTAGCAGAGCCATTTCCACGATTTTAATGGCACGGTCAACCCCTGCGCAAAAGCCGCGTGGAGCTGCAAGGTAAAGACTAAGGTGGGGCTTGGCCATCATTAATATGATCCTTTGCCAATCAAAATACGCACGTCTGGCGGGATCGTCTAGAGTGTTTAAAAAATTTAATCTTGTTGAATATTTTCTGCTTGTGGAGGCATCTCACTTGGCTCACGTGACGGGCGTCCAATGGCGTCACGCAGTGCATCTAACTCAATGAAATTGTCACATTGCCGCCGCAACTCATCCGCTATCATTGGTGGTTGGCTACGTATAGTCGACACAACAGAAACCCGAACTCCTTGGCGCTGAATAGCCTCTATCATTGGGCGAAAATCACCATCACCCGAAAATAAAACAATATGGTCTACGTGCGGAGCCAATTCCATTGCGTTGACGGCAAGCTCAATATCCATGTTGCCTTTAATCTTGCGACGGCCTTGGCTGTCTGTGAATTCTTTTGCAGTTTTTGTAACCATGGTAAATCCGTTGTAATTCAACCAGTCCACAAGGGGTCGAATGGGAGAGAACTCGTCATTTTCCAAGAGTGCTGTGTAATAAAAGGCTCGTAGCATTTTGCCACGGCTCATAAACTCTTTACGAAGGAGTTTGTAGTCAATTTCAAAGCCAAGTGATTTGGCTGCTGCATACAGATTAGCGCCATCTATAAAAAGTGCGAGACGTTCGTCGCGGTAGAACATAATAAATTTCCTTTTGTGGCCTTCGATATAATTATTTTTATGATAAGAATGCAGATAATTGCCGCTATTAGGCCTCTAAGTAGTTATTAAAATAAGATGTGTAAATGTCACAATATCACTTTTGTATAGACCGCTGTTCAAAAGCATTGATCGCTTTTGGAGCTAATCAAACCTCTAAACTTGGAGCCCCTGCGGCGACCATTAATTTTGCTCTATCTTACTTGAGGTTGAGCGCTAACACCATCGTGCGAAGTAGCCATCTTTACAGCACGCCCTGTTTTCCTGCTGGATATGGTCCGGACTATGTGAATGCGGCTGCAGAGATAAGTTTTAAGGGAGGCTCATCCGAGTTGTTAGCACTTCTACACAGCATCGAGGTTATTTTTGGTAGGGTTCGTGGTGACCGATGGGGTAAACGGGTATTGGACGCAGATCTTATTGCATTTGGAACTCAAGTTTTGCCAGATTTTTATACCTATGAAAAATGGCGCGACTTACCTATTTCGGACCAAATGCTTCAAACGCCAGATCAGCTGATTTTGCCACACCCGCGACTACAAGATCGCGCTTTTGTTTTGAGGCCTTTGATGGATCTGGTCCCTGATTGGGTTCATCCAGTTTCCGGTTTAAAAATAAAAGAAATTTACGCCCAATTACCGCCAAAAGACCGTGCAGAAGTGAAGTTGATTTTGGAGCGTTCTTGAGCTCTTTGGCCCTTGCGTTTCATTGAATTCACTCATAAACATCAACTTTAATTAAAGTTGCAGGAGAGTCGGCATGGCCCGTGTTACAGTCGAAGATTGCGTTGATAAGGTTCCAAATCGTTTTGATCTGGTTATGCTCGCGGCACATCGTGCACGTGAAATTTCAAGCGGATCGCCAGTGACGGTTGATCGCGACAACGACAAAAATCCAGTAGTTTCTTTGCGTGAAATTGCTGACGAAGCCCAGATGGTTGACCATTTGCTGGAGCGCTTAATTGAAAGCAACCAAACTCAGATCGAAGTTGATGAGCCAGAAGAGGACTCAATGGCTTTGTTGATGGGTGGTGGTGAAGTTGATAAACCCGCAGAGGACGATCTTAACGATGAAAAATTGTTGCGCGCGCTGATGGAAGCTCAAGGGCAACGATAGGGAAATAGGTGCATGATCACTGCTGACCATCTGATCGGCCTGATACGCGCCTATAATCCG
>JAPKEA010000005.1 GCA_028822275.1 Planktomarina sp.
CCCCAGTTTGGGTCAATGCGATGCCATGCTCCGCTCCGGTCCTTAGACTTCGTCTGGAAGAGATATATGCCATCTTGAGCCCCAGAGCAAACGGAATTCCAACCATCCTTGACCTGCAACCACGAGAGCAAGTTCTAAATTATAGTTCAAAGTCTTATGGTAAGACTGAAGCTCCACCTGGCATTAATTGCACCAGTAAGGCTGATCAAAATATAAGAGCAGAAATTTGCAGTTTAACCAAACTCTAAACAGCCGCCATCATCGGAACACAACTAATAGACCGCGCGCTCATGAAGGCCAAAGTCGCTCCACTACCCGTGCCTTGGCCCATCAAGTCCGCCAACATCGCAGGAGCGATGTAACCGGTGAGATATGCAGGAAAATCAGTGTCGTTTTGTAACTCATCAACTGTCATTCCACTAAGCCTAGCTCTGCCCAAAGATTTTAACACTCTGAAACATGCTCCTGGTCCAGCTTTACCCAGTTTGTACCGGAGCCATAGCAACCTCCACGCCTCACTATAACTACTGTTATAATTTTAATTTAGATAGTTAACACCAGCTTGGACTTCTCTCTGGCAAGGCTTAGGATTGTTGCTTACAAACATCCTCAAATAATGGCCCTCTAAAAAGGAAGACAATATGGGACAATTGGTAGACGGTGAATGGCATGATGTTTGGTATGATACCGGAAAATCAGGCGGAGCATTTGAGCGGTCAACCGCAAGTTTTCGCAATTGGGTAACATCCGACGGTACCGCGGGTCCCACTGGTAAATCAGGTTTCAAAGCCGAAAGCGGTCGTTATCACCTTTATGTTTCCTACGCCTGTCCGTGGGCCCACCGCGTAATGATTTTTAGGCAACTCAAAGACCTGAACACACATATTTCCGTCGATGCTGTGCATCCTGACATGCTGCAGGATGGCTGGACTTTCCAGACTGATGACCATGGAGCGACTGGGGATCGCCAGTTTGGGTTTGAATTTGTCCGCGATATCTATTTGAGAGCAGACCCCAAAATTAGTGGTCGTGTCACAGTCCCAATCCTCTGGGACAAAGCGCAAAACACAATTGTTTCAAATGAAAGCTCCGAGATAATCAGAATGTTTAACTCCGCATTTAACGACCTATCAGGTAATACAATAGACTATTATCCCAAGGCCATGCACGATGAAATTTCTTCAATCAATGACCGCATATACGAGACCCTAAACAACGGTGTTTACCGGTCAGGCTTTGCTACGACGCAATCTGCATATGATGCCGCTGTTGTGCCATTGTTTGATACATTAGATTGGCTCGAGGATCGTCTTACTTCACAACCCTACTTGATGGGAAATCAACTTACAGAGGTTGATTGGAGGCTATTCCCAACGCTTGTTCGTTTTGACAGCGTTTATCATCTGCATTTCAAATGCAACCGCAAGCGCATCATAGATTATCCAAACCTTTGGGACTATACGCGCGCTCTTTACCAACATCCCGGCATTTCTGACACCGTAAATATGGTCCATATTATCCGTCATTACCATTATAGCCATGCGACTATTAACCCACAAAGAATCATGCCAATCAATCCAATCATTGATTGGAACGCGCCACATTTGCGCAAAGCATAGCCGCAAGGGAGCAAGACTTTTTGTTGCACCTTGACGAATTTTCCTCCAATTAAATTCAAGGAACGGAGAATTCTATGACTACTTGGATTACTATCTGCGATACATGCAAGCGCGACGACTGGGACCCTGAGACCCAACCCCAAACTGATGGTGAAATCTTAGCAGGGCTCATTGAGCCTATTGCGCAAGGCGCAGGAGTCGAAACACGGCGGGTCTCTTGTATGATGGGCTGTGTACGCGCTTGTAATGTTGCCATCCAAGCAGACAAGAAACTAGCATATGTTTTAGGAACTTTTGCACCATCCGAAGACGATGCCAAAGCGATCGTCGACTATGCGGTATTGCACCAAGATTCCAAAACTGGACAAGTCCCATATGGCCAATGGCCAAAGGGTGTAAAGGGACATTTTTCCACCCGTATGAGCCCAATTCCGGATCTTGGATAATGGCTGAAAATAGGTGTGATCATGGAGGAAGGCTCGATTCAGCAATTGCAATTTACGGCGGCACACGCGCAGATTGGTTAGACCTTTCAACGGGAATTAATCCACACCCATATCCAGTTCCCAAGCTTTTTGAGCAGGATTGGAACAATCTACCTGATCAAGAGGCATCCATAGCTCTTTGTGCAGCAGCTCGAACCTTTTGGAACATTCCTGCGCAAGCAGACGTGCTTGCAGTTCCAGGGTGCTCTGCCGCAATTGCTCAAATTCCTAGCCTCGTCCCTAGCGGTACAGCTAAAATAGAAAGGTGTACTTATAACGAACATGCAGCGGCATTTCGTTATCATGGCTGGAGCACACAAGCTGAGCTTTCTCATCCAGATGCACGAGTGATCGTTCACCCGAACAACCCCACCGGAGAATTTTACAAGCAGCCAAAACATTCATCATTGACCATCATCGATGAAAGCTTTTGCGACACGACCCCTGACCAAAGCCATATACAAAGCGCCGTCTTATCCAATCACATCATACTCAAAAGTTTTGGAAAGTTCTGGGGGCTTGCCGGATTGCGACTTGGCTTTGCCATTGGAGATCCAAATCTAATTGAAAATTTACGTCAAGCAATTGGACCTTGGCCAGTTTCCGGCATAGCCCTACGGATTGGAACCAAAGCATTGCAAGATATTTCATGGGCTGCAGAAACTCGCGCAAGACTATTTGCAGATGCCGCACGCTTAGATTTCTTGATTGATCCAGGCGGTAGGCGGGCTTTGGGTGCATGTCCATTATTTCGAACTTATAACGTCGAAGACGCCAAAGAGATGCAGAATAGATTGGCTAATTTTCATATCTGGAGCCGAGTCTTTTCATATAATTCAAATTGGATACGGCTTGGTATGCCACCAATCTCGGGTTGGGACAGATTGGAGGCAGCAATTTGATATTAGTTTTTGCACTTCTTCTTGATGCAGCTTTAGGTGAGCCAAAATGGCTTTGGAAGCGCCTTCCGCACCCGGTAGCTTTAATCGGTGGGGTTATTTCGAAAGCAACTGCTTGGCTCAACCACGCACCCAATCAAAAGTCAAAAGGTGTGATTTTGGTGATACTTTTGGTAGCTAGTGCGTCTCTCCTCGGCGCCGCTCTAGCGCAGCTCGGATTTTTAGTCCAAATTATAGCTGCCGCAATTCTTATTGCCCAAAAATCTTTGGTGCAGCACATGTCAGCAGTTGCAGACGCCCTTCGAATGTCGTTGGAACAAGGTCAAAATAGTGTTTCAATGATTGTCGGCCGCGACACTGAAAAAATGAATGCTCCACAAGTAGCCCGGGCAGCAATTGAAAGTGGCGCGGAGAACTTCTCTGATGGTATAGTAGCACCCGTCTTTTGGTTCATAATTGCTGGGCTACCCGGTCTTTTGATATATAAAGCGATCAACACGGCGGATAGTATGATCGGGTATAAAACTGAAGAATATTTAGACTTTGGCTGGGCGGCTGCACGGCTTGATGATTTCGTAAACTGGATCCCTGCACGCCTAGCCGCAATTATAATTTGGTTAATCACAGGGCGGGTAGTCCGCTGGCAAAAAATTTCGCAAGATGCATCACTCCACAGATCTCCTAATGCTGGCTGGCCTGAAGCCGCAATGGCATATGGGATTGGAGTTAGCCTATCAGGCCCACGCAGTTACAACGGTAAAATGCAAGATTTTCCATGGGTTAATGTAAATGGTGACAGGTCCATAACATCTGTGGATATTGAACACTCAGTCAACACCCTATGGGGCGCATGGAGCGCGTTGTTAGTAATAGTTATTTTAATATCACTCACCTTATACTTGCCAGTTTGGCTTTAATCAAAGAAAGTATGGACTTTAACACGGAGATCCTCCATGCGCATTGTTTTTGCATGCATGACTTATTTTTGCTTTACGAGTTTAAGTTACGCACAATGTGGTGGTAATTTTTCAAATTTTGTTGAGGGGCTGAAAACTGAAGCCAGCGATTTTGGTTATAGAAGGCAGGATATCCAAGCCTTTTTTGGAAATGTAACTCAAGATCCAAAAGTCCTTAAAGCGGACCGTAACCAGGGCGTATTTCAAAAAGACTTTATCGCATTCTCTAGTATGCTTATTTCAGAGTACCGTATGGTACACGGCATAAAAAATGCGACAAAGCATTCTATCATCTTTCAGGAAATAGAGCTGGCATATGGAATTCCCGCAGGTGTCCTTTTGGCATTTTGGGCTTTTGAGACTGATTTTGGCGCAAACCAAGGGAGCTTCAACACTTTAAACGCTTTGGTCACACTAGCCCATGATTGTCGACGCCCAGAGTTGTTTAGACCACAAGTCTTTGCTGCTTTGGAACTTTCCAGGCGCGGTGGGTTTAATGCGTTAGAAACGAAAGGAGCATGGGCAGGCGAGATTGGCATGATCCAAATGCTTCCTCAGGATATTCTAGAAAATGGCTTTGACGGTGACGGTGATGGCAAGGTGGATTTACAAAATTCAGTTGCAGACGCGCTTTTTACAGGTTCGCGCATGCTCAACCGAATGGGCTGGGAACCCGGGGGTCCGTGGCTTCAAGAAATAACTGTACCGTACGATTTGGACTGGAGTTCAACCGGCGTAGGTAAACCAAAGTCTATTGCAGAATGGAAAAGTCAGGGTGTCAGGGGCCGAAATGAAAGTTTATCTAGCAATCAAACAAAAGTGTCGGTGGTCTTGCCTGTCGGGCATAAAGGCCCTGCGTTTTTAGCATATCCAAACTTCGATGTTTATTTCGAGTGGAACCAAAGTCTAGTCTATGTCACCACAGCAGCCTATTTCGCAAATCGGTTATTGGGAGCTCCCCCATATGATGCCGGCATACCAGAACCCGGATTGAAAAGCGCAGAGATGAAAACTTTGCAGAAAAAACTGCAACTACGCGGGCATGATGTGGGGGACGTTGATGGCATCTTGGGTGCCAAAACTCGCGCAGCTGTCCAGTTTGAACAACAAAGATTAGGTCTGCCCGCTGATGCGTGGCCAACCATAACCCTTCTAATCCAACTTTGACTTTAGCGCTCTGAAAGAGGATCCCAACTCTGTATATAAAATAACATTTGGCAGTTATTTTAAGCAACCATCTGAGACGCCTTTTTTAAATCAACAGATACCAATTGACTAACACCTTGCTCTGCCATCGTTATGCCAAACAAACGATCCATACGGGCCATTGTGACAGCATGGTGAGTAATGATCAAAAAACGTGTGTCAGTGCGACGGGCCATTTCGTCTAGTAAGTCACAAAAACGGGCCACATTTGCATCATCCAGCGGAGCATCCACCTCATCAAGAACACAAATCGGCGCAGGGTTAGCTAAAAAAACTGCAAAAATTAGAGCCGTTGCAGTTAACGTCTGTTCGCCACCAGAAAGAAGGCTGAGCGTAGAAAGTTTTTTGCCCGGAGGTTGGCATAGAATCTCCAAACCTGCGTCCAACGGATCCTCACTTTCAACAAGCACCAAATTAGCCTCCCCCCCGCCAAACAAATGACTGAACAAGGTTCCAAAATTGCGGTTCACTTCATCGAACGCCGCAAGAAGGCGTTCGCGCCCTTCTTTGTTAAGGTTTGAAACGCCACTACGTAGGGCCTTAATCGCTTCTTCCAAATCCAATTTCTCTGTTGTCAGAACGTCAAATTCTTCTTGAACTTCTCGGGCGTCTTCTTCTGCACGTAAGTTAACCGCCCCAAGTGCGTCACGTTGTCTTCGCATACGAGTAACTTCGCCTTCAACTTGCTCAACCGACGGCATTTTATCTAAATCAACTTCTAATTGCTCCAACAGGGTTTGCGGGTCAGTTTCTAACTCTTCACCTATGCGCTCTGAGGCCAATGTAACCGCTTGGCTTGCAGCCTCAGTGCGGGCTTCAGATCGCGCCCGTTTTTCTCGTGCGTCAGATGCTACACGCTCAGCCTCACGCTCAGCATCCGCAGTCTCGCGTAAATTGGTTTCACCAAATGCCAAAGCGTCAGCTGCTGTTCTGCGTCGTTCTTCCGCTTGCCCCAACGAGTCCACCAGTTCAGCTCGGGCCATTTGAATTTTTTGAGGTTGAGAATTTGCTAACGTTAGTTCGGTCTGTGTGTTTGTATGACGTAGCAACAACTCATCCGCGCGGCTATTGGCATTTTGCAAACGTTTTTGCCAGCTCTCTACTTCACGCAAAACAACTTGAGTACGTTTTTCACGAGCTTCGCCTTCACGGCGAGCTTCATCATGTGCGGAGCGTCGGCTCATCATTGTGACGCGGCTGGCCTCGACAGTGAGTTTTATATCATCAATACGCGATCGCGCCTCGGCCAAATCGTCTAAATTCTCCAAAGTAGACTGTGATTCTCGTTGCTGCACACGCGCCTCAGCCGCTTCTTCGCCATGGCGCGAGACCGCCAGCGTCAGTGCTTCAACTCTGCCCACAGCTAGGTTTCTTTCAGCTTCCACACGAGACAAAGACCGCCCAGCATCTGCCATCAAACGGTCCGCATCGCGCCGCGCCGTGCGTGCCCCCTGGTCTTGCTTGGTCAACAATTGCAATCTATCAGCAAGCACCTTATGAGCTACCACAGCCTCCTCTAATGCAGCCTGAACCTCAGTTAACTCGGCCTGTAAAGCAGCCAGTCTGTTAAGTTGTTCTAGACGCAATCCCGCCGCAGATGGAGCATCTTTCGCAGTCGCTCTAAATCCATCCCAGCGCCACAAGTCGCCCTCAACACTAACTAATCTCTGGCCGGGCTTTAAGGAAGATTGCAAGATACTTCCCTCATGGGCATTAACTAGTCCTACCTGCGCAATTCGACGACTTAAGACGTCTGGCACAGAAACAAATTCTCTAAAACTCTGCACCCCATCAGGCAGCTCCGGCACTCTGTCATAGCTAGACATTTCCACCCAACCAGAAATACCATCGACACTGACAGCGGGCGCTTTAAGGTCATCCGCCAATGCCGCACCAAGAGCTTTTTCATAGCCTGAATTAACTTTTACCCGATCAAGGATTTGATCACCCTGTCCTCGGTCACGATCAACCAATTTTGTTAGTGCTGAAACTTCAGCTTGCAAAGCGTTAACCACCCCATTCGCTTCAGCACGTTCCCCACGCGCAAAACTCTCCTTGGCTAGATATGTGGCATGCGCGGCCTCCGCTACAGCCAGGGCGTGTTCAGCCTTGGCAACAGTTTTGATAGTTTCAGCTTCGTAACGCGATGTCTGCTCAAATGCCTCTGCCGTCGAGGCCGCAAAACTTTGCGCATTTTGCACCGCCACCTTTGCAGCCGCCTCTTCAGACTCTGATTTCGTTAAACGTTTACTAGCATCATCAATAAAACGTTGAGCAGATTGATGCCGTGCTGACAATCGCGCTACATCTTCTGTAACCTCAGCCAGTTGAGATTCACGGTTGTGCAGAACGGCAGCGGCCTCAGATGCCTCAGATGCCACCTTTTGTACTTTGGCTGAATGTCCTTCCTGAGCCCTATTTAGCTTACCATTTTCAGTGGTTAGACGCGCGATGGTTTCACCAGCATCTTTATTTAGACTCTCTTCTCTATCCATATCCACTGACAACTGGGCTAAGAGATGGGTCAAAGTTCGGATGGTCTCCTCAGCTCGCTTTTCCTGGTCCCCAAGAGTATCTTTTTGAACATTCAGTCGTTGCATTACTACGTTTGCAATAGCCTCTTGTTCGCGCAGTGGCGGCATCGAAATTTCACATTTTTCACGAGCTGTTACAGATTTTCGCACCGATGTTTCGGCCTGGGCAGCTGAAATAGTACTTAGCCTCAAAGCATCCTGGGCCGAAGTTAGGGTTTGGTCGGCTTCTTTCCAACGCCAATATAGTAGCAAGCCTTCGGCTAAACGAAGCTTGGCTCCCAAATCTTTATACCGAGCTGCCTGCTTAGCCTGCCGAGCCAGTTGCGAAATCTGATTAGATAACTGTTCAACAACATCATCCACGCGGGAGAGATTGTTTTCTGCACCTTTCAGCTTTAGCTCGGCCTCGTGGCGACGCGCATAAAGGCCAGAAATTCCAGCAGCCTCCTCCAAGATCCGGCGACGTGCCTTAGGCTTAGCGTTGATCAATTCACTGATTTGCCCCTGGCGCACCAAAGCAGGCGAATGTGCACCTGTACTAGCATCCGCAAAGAGCATTTGGACATCGCGAGCGCGGATATCTTTAGTATTGGCCTTGAACGCCGAACCCACATCCCGAGTAATCCGTCGCACAACGTCGAGTAGGTCGTTGTCATTAAAGCTTGCCGGTGCCAGTCGGTTACTATTATCGATCTGAAGACTGACCTCCGCAAAATTACGAGCAGGCCGCGTAGCAGTGCCGGCAAAGATCACATCTTCCATACCACCGCCACGCATTGCTGTTGGTCTATTTTCTCCCATGACCCAACGCAACGCTTCAAGCAAGTTTGATTTGCCGCATCCATTTGGACCAACAACGCCTGTTAGACCGTCGGCAATGATCAAATCAGTAGGATCTACAAAACTTTTGAAGCCATTTAATCGTAACTTGGAAAATCGCACCAGCGTCTACCTTTGTGATTCTGTTGGTTAGAGTTTGGAGAGGCGACGGGGTCTAAGTCAACGCCACCGCCCCTTATAGAGTGTTTTTTTATGAGTTATCCCCAACATGTTGAGGTAATTAGCGAGATATCAAAAAATTCAGAAACAAAAACGAAATTTTAACCGTTCTTTATTCAATTCAGTAATGCTGCTTTATATTTAAAGGCGCTCCATTCATTTTATAATAATATTACGATATAATTTTTGATAAATGGGTAACTCCTCAAGCCAAAACAGCAAACGTCGCCCCATCACAAAGGGATCCAAAATTAACTGATGACGAAACTCTGCGACGGGGTGTCGCAAACGTTCTTGACGTTCTTGACCGTTATCGGCACAGATATCTCAGTTAGGTGTTCAAAGAGTGCAAAGCATTTAGAACTGAAATGGGAATTTGGTGCGGGTGACCCACGTAGGGACTCAGATCCAAAGCCGCCCCCGCGACTGTAAGCGGTTCGGGTTTGTTACATGCCACTGGGAAACTGGGAAGGTTACAGACCAACATGCCGCAAGCCAGGAGACCGGCCTACAAGATGTACCAACCCCCCTGTCGGGTGTGACAGGTTTAGGAGAATAAATATGACGACTGAAACTAAAACAATCGCAGTATCTATACCGTCTACGGCCTCAATTGTATTTGTGTTCTTCACAGGTATCGCACTGCTATTTGCATCTGGCTACGCACAGGCTAGCGGATTGCACGACGCAGCGCACGATCAACGCCATGCGATGGCATTCCCCTGTCACTAAGAAATGGCTAAAAAATTATTCGCCAGTGCAATTTGTGCTGGCATTGCAGCAGGGCTGATTGCCGCTCTACTGCAATTTATATTTGTGGTTCCCACCCTTTTGGAGGGCGAGTTGTATGAAACCGGATCCCGCCTTCATTTTGGTAGTGATGGTTCACCTCAAAGCGATAAATTGGCACCTGGACTTGGAAATGATTGGGGCCGTCATTCAATGACTTTGGCCTTTAATATCGTGACATACACCGGATACGGACTGCTTTTAGCAGCTTTGATCGGCTACGCGGGTCTAAAGAATATAAAAACATCAGCCCGTCAGGGTCTGATTTGGGGTGTTTGCGGGTTTATTGCGGTTCAGTTGGCACCGGCAATGGGCCTTCCACCAGAACTTCCGGGCACGATTGCTGCAGAAATTGAACCGCGTCAGATGTGGTGGCTTTTAACGATTCTGGCCACATCCGCAGGTTTAGGTCTCATTGCATTTGGGCAAAGCTATTTGCCGCTGGCAGGTGTGGTATTAATTGCCATTCCACAACTCATAGGTGCTCCACACCTCGATGCCTATTACGGTGTTGCTCCACCAGAGCTTGCAGCAGAGTTCTCAACACTTAGCCTTGGAACAGCTGCAGCGGGGTGGGCTATATTGGGCTATGTTCTTGCTTATACGCTGGAGCGATTAGAGGCTTGGAGTACTCCCGCGTAAACAAAATCGCAAGCGCCCAGCTTTACGGGCGTCTGCAATCCACCCATCCGGCGCATCAAGATATAATTTTAGCAATTCCATGAGGTCATCGGTATCTGATCCAGGCATTGTTCCACTAAACAAATAAGTGGCCTTACCGGCCCCTTGCAATGCAAATGAAACGGGGGTTTCACACATGTTCAAGCACGAAGTTGTGACCACGTCGATATCGAAGCCTTTGGCTAAGACTACCTTTTGCAGCTCGGATGCCCAAGCTTCTCCAGAAGGGTCTTTTCCAATTTCTGCGCATGTATCACATATGGTTAATCGATCTTTCACATCAGCCTCTTTCCCTACTACCTTATTCGCCCTAAAACACTGCCAGCCTGATCGCAAGGAACTCTGTCATGGTCACTAAAACACCCGCCACAATTATTACCGGATTTCTCGGCGCCGGCAAAACGACTTTAATCCGTAACATGTTGGAAAATTCTGATGGCAGGCGAATTGCTTTGATCATCAACGAATTTGGGGATCTTGGGGTGGATGGAGACATCCTAAAGGGCTGCGGCGATGAAACTTGCCGAGAAGAAGACGTAGTCGAGCTGTCAAATGGATGTATTTGTTGCACAGTTGCTGATGATTTCATTCCAACAATGGAAAAACTTTTGGCCCGTGACGATAAGCCAGATCATATCGTCATCGAAACCAGCGGCCTCGCCCTGCCCCAACCTTTGGTACGCGCGTTCAACTGGCCCGGTATATCGACTCGAGTTACAGTTGACGGTGTTGTCACCGTGGTGGACGGTAAAGCTGTAAGCGAAGGCAGGTTTGCTCATTCGGTTGCAGCAGTTGACGCGCAACGTGCGACAGATGAAAACTTAGATCACGAGACACCTTTGTCCGAGCTGTTCGCAGATCAAGTTGCCTGCGCAGATATGATCCTAGTAAATAAAACAGATCTACTCGACGGCGACCAGGCAGATGCACTAGTTAATGATTTGCGCAAGAATGCCAGAGACGGAGTCCAAGTGTTAAAAACATCTATGGGTAGGTTACCAGTTGATGTCCTGCTTGGCCAAGGCATCGCTGCTGAAGGTGATCTCGATGCACGCCACGAAGTTCACCACCGACACGATCACGATGATAACCATAAAGATGAAAGCGGCCATCATGATCACCACGACCACCATCATGATGATTTTGAAAGTTTTGTGATAGAACTTGGTGAAGTTAATGATGCAAAATCTTTCAGCGATAATGTTTCAAACATTATCCGTGATAACGACATTCTGCGCCTCAAAGGCTTCGCTGCTATTTCTGGAAAGCCAATGCGTTTGACGCTACAGGCCGTCGGCCCTCGGGTTGATACCTACTTTGACCAACCATTTGGATCGGCCCCGCGTGTCACACGTTTAGTTGTTATCGGACAAGTAGGCCTTGATCGCTCAGCTATCGAAGCTGCCCTACATGCTTACGTTGATCCTCGTTAAACTTTGTCATGTTGATTGTTGAACGCACAGACCCACACGATCCTCAAGCGACAGCCCTGCTTCAGGCCAGTCATGCCCTGATGCAGTCTCTTTTTCCCCCGGAAGACAATTTCTATTTGTCGGTCGATGATTTATGCAAAAACAATATACATTTTTTTACGGCCCGAGTTGCTGGGACGATATTGGGGACCGGTGCGTTGGCCGAAAAAGACAATTATGGCGAACTGAAATCTATGTTTGTGGATTCGAAAGCCCGGGGCCAAGGGATTGCCAACGCCCTTTTAAGGCGCCTAGAAGATCAAGCTTTAGAACTAGGCTTATCTGCTCTGAAGTTGGAAACTGGCAGTGTCTTGCATGCAGCACGCAGGCTGTACGAAAGGCACGGGTTCTGTCTTTGCGGGCCATTTGGCGATTATACCAACGTACCCAGCAGTATTTACATGAGTAAAAAGCTATGACGTTATTTCGTAGCTTTGCGCTTATCTGCAGCGACTTTCATACGCGCCAACAATTCCGCTTTTGTTTCAGCCTTGCCAAAAGGATTTTTGTCGCTGCCCTTGGCATTGTGTTCATGGTGGCTAGGCGCGTTGCGACCACCTTTAATGCCGCCCATCTCTTTATAATTCATATCACGCCCTTTTTTGCTTTTGCTAGCTTGAACACGGCAAATGCATCATTCCCACCTGCTTATCAAGTTGGAACATCGCAATGCACCTGCTAGCCGCGACACCCGGGTCGGTGGATGAAGGCAAAGAGCCTGTAGATTTGGGTCAAACACCAGCAGATCTAGTCTTCATTTCAGCGGCCGACACTGAACTTTCGGCGCTTTCAACTGCGCGAAGTGAGATGACTGATCCACCTGAACTGCGTCTCGCCAGCATGATGCACTTGCAGCACCCCATGTCAGTCGACCTCCATATTGAAGCCTGCGCTTCAAAGTCCAAGCTAGTCGTTGCTCGTATATTGGGCGGTGCGTCCTATTGGAAATACGGATTCGAGCAATATGCGGCCTGTCTTGCAGTGGCAGGAATTGCGTTTGCGGCCCTACCCGGGGACGACAAACCAGATCCTGAGCTACGAATGTTTTCGACAGTTTCAGATAGAGATTATGATGCACTGTGGGCTTATATGGTAGAGGGTGGTCCAAAAAATGCAGTTAACTTTTTAAGGTATTGTAGGGCAATGATTGGTTTGGCTGATCCTCCGCAAGCGGCCGAGCCCCTTCTGCGGGCGGGTGTATATTGGCCGGGAGAAGGAACCTCTGATTTATCAAAGGCGCAGTCAAATTGGCATGAGGGTGCAGGGGTTGTACCAATCATTTTCTATCGAGCTTTACTTCAAGGTGCCGGCCTAAATCCGATCAACAGGATGGTCAAAGCAGTTATACGAGCAGGCCTCAATCCACTCCCCATTTTTGTAGCGTCCCTGAAGGACCCCGTATCTGTAGCAACACTTGACCAATTATTTCTAGCGGCCCCTCCAGACGTTATTCTGAATTGCACTTCCTTCGCCGTGGGTAATCCCCACGGTGACACAAGCCCCAAAAATCCACTCATTCTGCCGTCCGCAGCCAAAGCACCGGTATTTCAGGTGATCCTTTCTGCCGGGACTGAGCAAGTTTGGGAAGAAGCACTAAACGGATTGTCAGCTCGCGACATAGCAATGAATGTCGCGCTTCCAGAGGTTGACGGACGTATTCTGTCCCGAGCTGTGAGCTTCAAAGGTGAGGCCTTTTTTGATGCAGCGACCGAATGTCCAATCGCAACCTACAAAGCACGTGGTGATCGAATAACGTTTGTCGCCCAACTTGCAGCAAATTGGGCTGCTTTAAGACGAACAAAAGCGAAAGATCGCCAAGTTGCACTAGTGCTGGCCAATTATCCAAATAAAGATGGTCGCCTCGCAAATGGTGTTGGGTTGGACACACCGGCGTCTACTTTAGATATCTTACGTTTACTGTCACGTTCCGGGTATAATATTTCTGATATCCCATCTGATAGTGCAGAATTAATGCAACGCATAATGGATGGGCCAACAAATTGGCTTACCCATCGCGCAAAACGTAAAGGTGGTGAGACCCTTCCACTGAGCCTATATCTCGAGCATTACCAAGCCCTGCCATATGCTGTGCGCGTCCGTATTGAGGAGCGTTGGGGGCAACCGTCAGACGATCCATTTTTCGGGCCATCAGATCCGGTTAACAGTTCGAGTCCCATCAGCGGCTTCAAATTGTCCATTCTACGCTTTGGGAATATAACTCTGGGCGTTCAGCCTGCCCGCGGTTATAATATTGATCCGACCGAAACTTACCACTCCCCAGACCTTGTTCCACCACACAACTATCTCGCTTTTTACTTTTGGATTCGGCATCATCAGAAAGCGCAAGCAATTGTCCATCTCGGAAAACACGGGAATTTAGAGTGGCTGCCTGGCAAAGCTGTAGCACTCAGTGACACGTGCATTCCTGAGGTAATTTTGGGCCCGATGCCACATATTTATCCATTCATTGTCAATGATCCCGGCGAGGGTACTCAGGCTAAACGCCGGGCACAAGCAGTCATAATTGATCACCTAACCCCACCTTTAACCCGTGCAGAAACTTATGGCCCTCTGCGAGACCTCGAAGCTTTGGTTGACGAATATTATGAAGCGGCTGGAGTGGATCCACGCCGTATCGAATATCTGCGCCGCGAAATTTTGTCGTTAACGGCGACCACAGGTCTGGATAAAGACATTGGGTTTGAAGGTGAGCAAACTGGGGATTTGGCCAAACTGGACGCTTATCTATGTGAGCTAAAAGAAGCGCAAATCCGGGATGGATTGCACATATTCGGACAAACACCCGACGGGGAACAATTACGAGATCTGACCATTGCACTTGCTCGGATACCACGAGGTAACTCGAGCTCCGGTGAAGCGTCACTTCTGCGCGCGATGGCGAACGATCTCAACCTAGAGTTTGATCCCCTCGACTGTGAGATGGGTCAGTTATGGGAGGGCCATAAGCCAGAAATCTTAATGCAGGTAAGCCAAGATTCTTGGCGCAGTACTGGTGACACTGTTGAGCGACTTGAGCTGCTCGCCCAACGATTGCTCGACAAAAAAAACGCCGTGCATGGGCCCCAAACACAGGCCGTAATGGATCACATTTTAGACGAAATTTCCCCGAGGTTAGGAAGTTGTGGACTTTCAGAACAAGAGGGCCTTCTCACCGCCTTGTCTGGGCAGTTTGTCAGCCCAGCACCCTCAGGCGCCCCGACCCGAGGCCGCCTTGATGTCCTACCAACTGGTCGTAATTTCTATTCCGTCGACAGTCGCGCGGTACCGACACCCACGGCTTGGGCCTTGGGATGGAAATCAGCAAACTTGCTGATTGATAAACATCTACAAGATAATGGTGATTGGCCACGCGCATTACTTTTAACAGCTTGGGGCACCGCAAATATGCGTACTGGAGGCGATGACATAGCCCAATGCCTCGCCCTGATGGGCGTGAAGCCAAAGTGGGACAGCGCCAACCGCCGAGTCACAGGGTTTGAGGTTATTCCATCAGGCGCACTTGGCCGACCTCGGGTCGATGTGACCCTACGCATTTCCGGGTTTTTCCGAGATGCATTCCCAGGGCTCATTGATTTAGTGGACAGTGCTGCTCGCGCTGTTCTTGCATTGGATGAACCCAATGATATCAATCCTGCAAAGGCCAATGGTGCGGGCGCCCGAGTTTACGGTGCTAAGCCCGGCGCATATGGCGCAGGCTTGCAAGCTTTGATCGATGAGCGGATTTGGGACACCCAAGCAGATTTTGGTGAGGCCTACCTTGAATGGGGCAGCTATGCATACGGTGAGGGCCGTACTGGTACCCGAGATAGATCTGGCTTTGAAAAACGTTTGGGACAGGTTGAGGCAATCGTCCAAAATCAAGATAATCGTGAGCATGATCTGCTGGACAGTGATGATTATTATCAATTTGAAGGTGGTGCAGCAGCAGCTGTCGCCAGCCTTCAAGGTCAGACGCGGCCAATTTATCACAATGACCACTCCCGCCCAGAGCGCCCAGTAATCAGAACGCTTGAGGACGAGATGGCACGCGTTATTCGATCTCGGGTTTTGAATCCCAAATGGATCGACGGCGTAAAAAGACACGGTTACAAAGGCGCCTTTGAAATTGCAGCAACTGTCGATTACATGTTCGCATTCGCCGCGACCACAGGCGCCGTAAAATCGCACCATTTTGATGCCGTCGAAGCCACCTTTCTAGAAAACGATGAAACCCGCGAGTTCATCGCCGACGCAAATGCGCCAGCCTTGCGCGAAATTGCCGAACGGTTGCAAGAAGCCATCAATCGTGACCTTTGGCAGCCTCGATCGAATTCAGCCCGTGCTCGCATTGCTGGATTGCTTCCAGGCGCTTAGCGCATAGTATTCGATTGTGACTGAACTTTATTCGCGTCGGGCACTAGATACACCTACCGTTGAAACCTGGATGATATCTTCACTGGTAATTATGTCGGACCCAATTTTAGCTTGCGCAGTCTAATCAGCATTTTAAATAATAGATTTTGTTTTATGCAGGATCACGTAATTCGAACAACCCTGCATTATAGCTTGGCATCCCAGAATTGAGGCTGTGCGCATCAAATACCCAGATACTAACTTAAAAACCATAGAAATCCTAAGAGCCGTAAATTTCATATTTGGAGCTTATTCTGTGCGCAAGCTATTAGTTTACTCGCCGGCCCAATTATTCGGACAACTAAAGTCTACTTTCAAATAAAAAAAGGATTTGGCCCACCCAGAAAGTAGAATGAAGAATGAAGAATGAAGAATGAAGAATGAAGAATGAAGAATGAAGAATGAAGAATGAAGAAGTGCTGCAAGAAACTAAACATATGAAAAGCAAAATATTGTGCAGAATGCATTCCAAGCCCTTAAACTTAACAACCCTTACTTGCGCCTAAATTCGCAAGCGATACAGTGGCCAAAACATGAGGAGCCCACCATGAGTGAAGATGTCGAACGCCACGCTATAAAAATGGCGAAGAAAAAAGCTGCACGCGATAAAATCATGGCAACTAAAACAGATGAAAAAGGGTTAGTGATTGTTCATACGGGCAAAGGAAAGGGTAAATCTTCAGCAGCATTCAACATGATCTTTCGCCACATAGCTCACAACCGAAAAAGTGCTGTAGTTCAGTTTATTAAAGGCGGGATGAGCACTGGTGAACGCGATTTAATCTTGAGTAATTTCACAAGTCTTTGTTCATTTCATACTATGGGTGAAGGCTTTACTTGGGAAACCCAAGACAAAACTCGCGATACAGAAATGGCGCAGGCGGCTTGGGTCAAGGCTAAAGAGCTTATCCTGGATCAGGCCAACCATATGGTCTTGCTCGACGAAATTAACATTGCCCTGCGGTACGACTACATCGATATCAACGAAGTTGTTGAATTTCTGAAAACTCAGAAACCACATATGACCCATGTTGTCTTAACAGGCCGCAATGCGCACGCAGACCTTATAGAGGCTGCAGATTTAGTCACTGAGATGGAGCTTATTAAGCATCCCTTTAGATCTGGGATTAAAGCACAAATTGGGGTTGAATTTTAACTTTTTAACATAACTTTCACGAAGTTGGGTTCATGTTCGAGCTATAAACGAAAGCCAATTATCCGAAAGGGTCATGATGAGCAGTCCCAGCCGCTCCAATTGGCACTATGATAGGCGCTGCTTGCATCCAAGTAAAAAAGAAAAAGGTCCTCCTGATGAAGTTACTCGCAATTTCGGGCTCACTGCGACGTGCATCTGTAAATACATTATTACTTGAAAATGCGGCTAAGGTTATTGGCGTCCGCGCTGAGATGGCAAATTTGAACTTACCACTGTACTCGGGCGACTTGGAAGCTGAGGGTATTCCGATAAAGGTTCTGAAATTGGCCTCGCAAATATCAGCAGCAGATGCCGTTATTATTGCAACCCCAGAATATAATAAAAACCTCTCAGGTGTTTTGAAAAACGCATTAGACTGGGTCAGTCGTACAAAGGATAAACCGTGGTCCGGAAAACCCGTCGCGATAATGTCAGCAACAGCTGGGCGTTCAGGTGGTGAACGTGCACAAAATTCGCTTAGGCTTTGCCTTCAACCTTTTGCTCCTCGACTTTTAAACGGGCCAGAGGTCTTGGTTGGGCACGCTCAGTCTGCGTTTGAAGACGGTGTTTTAATCGATGCGCGCTATAAGGCACAACTTAGTGCGCTTATGGCAGCTTTGAAAGAGTCCGCCTCTTTAAGATAATTGTTTTAACACAGGAGGTTAATATGGCAGTCAAACGGCTACTCACAGAATTTGGAATGGGATCATCGCTACGTCGTCAAGACTACACTCAGGCCGCAGTTCGTGCAGTAAAAGATGCCTTGTGGCATAATTCAATTAACTTAGCCGAGCTTTTTGGTAAAGACAAAACCCAAATGCTCATCGATGTGCAGGTCGGAGTTCAAAACCCTAATGCGGTCGACTGTGTAGCCGTAGCTAAGATATTCCCATATGGGCTGATTACGGTCGAGGCTATAAGCGGAGGCTTGGATATACCACGCGCCGAAGGCAATCCGACGGTCATTGCGAATGTTGCAATTTCGGTCTCCTTGGACTTGGATTTGAACCCATGAGTGATCAAAGATTCATCATCGAAATGGGCATGGGTAATGACCAATACGGAGAAGACTACACCAAAGCCGCATTAAGAGCGATTGAAGACGCGTTGCGACATTCCGCGATTCCGATGTTTCAGGCTTTGGAGCAAACTTTAAATCTTTCGCCAGCGGATATGCGCGTACAAGTCACAGTTGGCGTGCAAAAGCCTGAACTCATCGACACTGAAGCTTTGGTAAAAGCATTACCACGAGGCCGCGCCAAGGTGACCGCCGTGTTAGGAGGGATGAACGTCGTTAACCCAGACACAGACAATGTGATTGTTATCGCAAGCGCCGCTGTTGAGGCATTCTTTCCATACCTCGGAGACTACTGCTAGCATTGAACATTTAGACTTAATTGGGCTCCACGATGCGGTTTTCACCGGGGCCGCGGCTATTCGAAGAATGGATCGGACCTATTGTACCATTATGCGGGGCAGAGATATCCACGACTATCAGGACCAAATGATCCAAGCCAATGACCAGTTCTTTTAAACTCTGCATCGTTTTATCTCTTTGACCCCATGCTTGCACTGGCACGGAAATCATCAGAAATTTCATCCACTCCATCTAAGATAAGATTTGCCATAACGTGACCAATCTTTGGCGCCATACCAAATCCGATTTTGAAGCCGCCGTTGGCAATAAACCAATCAGGATGCACCGGATGTGTACCCAACATTGGCGCACGCGTGCTGGCACGGGGGCGCACCCCAGCCCAACGGCTTATCTCTGGAGCATCTTTCAATATCGGGAATAGTCTTTTAGCACGCGCCAAAAGATCATCAAGCTGCCCATCAGTTTTATTTGCTGACTTAAAATAGCGTTCGCTTGTAGAACCGACTGCCACCGTGCCATCCAAATGTGGCACAATATGTATGCCCTCCGCAAAGAGTTGAGGCTGTCCTAGTCGGGAAAACGCTAACAAAACTGCCTGGCCTTTAACCCCATTGCCAATTTCTTCGCCAAGATCAGAAGACAAATCCAACAAGCCTTGCCAGCCACGTGCGTCTACTATGGCACCTTGGCGTGCTCCAGCTTGGGTGATAACACCGCCAAGGTTTTCCACAGCCCTCGCCAACGCCTGGGTCGCTTTGCGAGGATGAATATGCGCCGACAAGGTGTCATGGATCAGCTGTCCTGTTGCAGAAGGCGGTGCCCAATCGCCTACTTTCTGCGCAGAAACAACTTCCCACACTGCCTTACCACACCAATTTTCTTTTGCATCAGCGATGCGCGAAAGAGCTAGTGCCACCAATCTTTCCTCATTAATGGGCTGTAGACGCCCATGATTTGCATAGCCTGTTGGCAGTTCAGAGATTGCCTCGACCTCTGGCCAAAACTGACGGGACAATAAAAGGCTTTCTAATTGAAATTGCTTTTTAGGCAACCAAAGGTCTGGCGTATGCGGGGCGAGTGCTCCAACGATTCCACCACTTGCACCAGAAGCCACACCAGCCGGATCGATAACTCGAACTCTAGCCCCGCGATTAGCGCAATAATATGCAATCGACAGACCGAACACACCAGCCCCTAAAATAGTCACATCAACCGTTGCCAAAATCGTTGCCCTTGTTCATGGTCAGGTAAAATATTAAGGCATATGATGGCCATCCACCAGCCCGATATAATCAAATGGCGTGATGACGTTCCAATCTCAACGCGATTTGGTGACCCCTATTACTCGGTTGACAACGGTCTGGCCGAGAGCGCTCATGTTTTCTTAAAGGGCAATAGGCTTCCTGATCGCTTTGTTTCTGGATTTCATATTGCAGAATTGGGCTTTGGAACAGGTTTAAATCTTTTAGTCGCTTTGGATTCTTGGCGTCAATCTGGAATGCATGGCGCTTTGAGATATACAAGTTTTGAGGCTTACCCACTCTCGTCCACACAAATGATTAAGGCTCATCGCGGCTTTAGAAAAATGCATGCACTGGCGGCTGAATTGGCACCCGAATGGGATACCCAAATTCGCCGCCCAGATTTAGAATTCAACTTAATTGTCGGTGATGCCCGCGACACCCTCAAATCTTGGGATGGCGAAGTAGACGCATGGTTTTTAGA
Organism: Planktomarina sp.; assembly: GCA_028822275.1. Lineage (GTDB taxonomy): Bacteria > Pseudomonadota > Alphaproteobacteria > Rhodobacterales > Rhodobacteraceae > Planktomarina. The sequence continues at coordinate 20,352 of JAPKEA010000005.1, forward strand.
TGGATTTTCACCTGCAAAAAATCCAGAAATTTGGGAGCATCCACTTTTGAGCCAAGTAGGTAAACACACAAAATTTGGGGGGACTTTTGCGACCTACACTGCTGCTGGCTTTGTACGGCGAAGCTTGCAAGAAGCCAAATTCGAAGTTGAACGCACTCCGGGTTACGGGCGAAAACGTCATATGACACGAGGAATAAAACTATGAGTTTCAGCAAAAACTCACAGCTAGGCGTTATTTTAATGGTTCTGACTACTATGGTTTTCGCCGTCCAAGATGGGCTAAGCTTACATCTATCTTCGACCTATAATGTTTATATGGTTGTTATGGTGCGATATTGGTTCTTTGCGATTTTTGTGATGACCGTTTCTGCCAAACATGCTGGAGGCATCTTGAGCGCTGCACGCACAAAACAGCCTTTTTTACAAGGATTTAGAGGCGTATTACTGGCTGCTGAAATCTGCGTTATGGTGACCGCATTTACTTTTTTGGGGCTTGTCGAAAGCCTTGCAGTATTTAGTGCCTACACCCTGATCATTGCAGGTTTATCAGGACCCATTTTAGGTGAAACGGTCGGTTGGCGACGATGGACAGCCATTGTTATAGGACTATTTGGCGTTTTGATAATCTTGAAACCTGGTTTTGGTGTATTCTCAACCTATGCGCTTATTCCCTTTATCGCAGCGTCCATGTTTGCATTTTATAGCATCCTAACTCGTTATGCCGCCCGTCAAGATAGCACTTCAACCAGCTTTTTCTGGACAGGCATAATGGGGTGCATTGTCATGACGGCGGTTGGATCGTTTTACTTTGAAAATATGATTTTAAGCGATTGGATCTTGATGGGCTGCTTGTGCTGCACAGGGGTTACAGGACATTGGTTACTGATCCGCTGTTACGAAATTGCCGAGGTCAGTTCCGTACAACCGTTCACGTATCTTCAGATGGTATTTGGAGCGGCGATTGGCGTTTTAGTATTTGAAGAAGTTATAACTTTAAACATTGCAATAGGCGCCGTGATAGTTGTGACAGCCGGTTTGTTTACCTTATGGAGAGCTCGCATATCTACGAGCGAGGACGGCTAACAGGGCGGAACGAAACCGCTGGAGCCAAAGGTGGCGCTAATGGAACATAATCGCCTCTGAGCTCTGAACGGAAATTGATTTTGGCTGTTTGGCCAGATAAGCGAGACCTATAATTAGGTAGGCTTTCTGTGACGCGCATCACATAGTTACGAGTCTCGCTAAACGGAATTTGCTCAATCCAGTCAACGACATCAATCTGTCCCAAACGAGGGTCCCCTAGTTGCTGTGTCCAACGCCGTGCTCTGCTGGGACCAGCGTTGTATGCTGCAGCAATATGAACTGGGCTGTTTCCAAATTCTTCAGTCAGCTCTTTAAGATAACTAACCCCCAAAATTGCGTTATAGGCAGCGTCTTTTAACATGCGGGGACGACTATAGCGCAGCCTTAACTTTCCAGCCATTTCTTTTGCAGTCTCCGGCATAATTTGCATCAAACCCAAGGCTCCTGCTCCCGAAATAGCCCCAGGATAAAATTCACTTTCTCGTCGGGCAATCGCAAGCACCAGCTCGGGTGCAATAGACCCAGTATTTTTCGATACATTGTTGAAAGGGTAGAAATGCCGCTCTAGCATCACCCCATAGCGCGCAGCGCGTTTACCTAACATTAGTTGCAAATAAGGGCTTTTAATTTCTTCAGCCATAGACGCCAGCTGCCCCATCTCAGATGGACTTAGACCTTCAGCTAAATGAGTCAAAAACCGCACACCATAACGTGCCCGATCTCCATTCATAAGCAAAAGACCCGCTCTTAAAACACTAGAATTAACAAAGGATGATTGTCGCCAATCTTTATCCTGCCGTAGCCCTGTTAGACTAGCTTGCATATCTATATTTCCAGCTTCTGCTGATAAAAGACCATAAAAAGACGTCTGATATTTAGCACCCTCACGGTAAGCAAGTTGCGCCTCCTCTTTTTCGCCCATCGCGTCATAAGCTCGGCCCTGCCAATAGTTCGTACGGCCGAGAGAAATCGCAGTGCCAACATTCCGTCCGTGCCGTTTAAAATGTCCAAGCGCGGGCCCTGGTCTGTTAAGTTTTCTTAATGAGATAAAGCCTGCGAGCCATTCTAATTCAGCATAATCAGAACCGGGTTCTAAATGATGGTTTGCCGCTATTTGATAGGCGCTAGAATATTCCCCATCCCACAATAAATCTCGTGCCAATTTACTGCGTGCACTAAACCATCTGGTTGGTTTACCTAAACTCAAAGCACTTGAAGACTGTTTCACCATCAAAGCAATTGCTTTATTAGTTTGTTTGCGCGCCAAATGCCATCTGAACACATCATAGGCTAATCCAGGATCATTTCTCAGGTTCTTAGGGATTTCAGACAATAACTTAGCCCGCGACTTTGCATCTGTTTGCAAAGCCAGCCGCGCGCGGGCCAAAACTTCGTATTCTGCACTTACTTTTGGCAGCATTCTTTTGGCGGCAAGACGAGCGTCACGCCATAGCAACATATCAAGTCGTGCGGAGTGGCTTTGCTTTAGATAAGATCCAAATGCTGCAAAAAACTCCTTATCCACCTCTTCTGTAGACAAGAATGTTATCCATCCAAGCTGGGCTTGGGCAATGGCTTTTGATCGTTGCCCAAGCGCTTTAAGGGCCTGGGCATAACGCAAGGACCCAATGGCAGTTTGGGGAGCTTGATCTTGGAAGAAGCGTATAACACTTACAGGGGCAGCATTCACTAAAATGGTCTGCTCGCTACGTTTACGTAAATAAGGTAAGCCGGGCCAATCTGAATGGCGTTGCAAAAATATCTGTGTTTCTTCAAAAGTTCCATCGCCAGCACGCAACTTATCCCAGACTACAAGATCCATCGCGATAGGGCCTGTAGGCTTAGCCAGAACCAAAGCTTTAGCCCAGTTTTCTTTGTCTTTTTCATCAAAAACAGCCTCAAGCACCTTATTTGAAGATGTGACTTGAGCCGTGGCATTAAAGGCAAAAAAGAGAGTAGTTATGAAAATAGTAAAAAAGCGCATAACAACAAATCTGCGCTGATTATGAAAAACTTTCAATTGCAAATCTTGGCAAACCTACAGTACCCGGCTAATGTCCGCCCACTTGGACTCGGGCGATAATGCCCAGCACTTGAAAGGAAGCGTTATGATTAACGGATCATTGCCTGCACTTATTACGCCGTTTAAAAACGGCTTAGTGGATCAGGATGCGCTTAAGAACCTAGTGGACTGGCATATTGATCAAGGAAGCGACGGGTTTGTTCCAGTTGGCACAACAGGGGAAAGCCCAACCTTGTCGCACGAAGAGCATGATCTTGTTGTTCGAACTGTGGTTGATCATGCTGCAGGCAGGGTGCCTGTTATCGCGGGCGCTGGATCTAACAACACAGCTGAGACAGTGCGATTGGTGAAAGCCGCCAAACTAACGGGTGCGGATGCAGCCCTTGTGGTAACCCCTTACTATAACAAACCTACGCAGCTAGGTCTGAAAACTCATTTCTTGGCTGCAGCAGACTGCGGTCTTGATATCATTATTTATAATATACCCGGCCGTTCTTCCGTTGATATGAGCGTTGAGACTATGGCAGAACTAGCCGAACACAAAAATATCATTGGCGTAAAAGATGCTACTGGTGATTTGTCCCGTGTGCCTAAGCAACGCTTGGCCTGTGGTGAAGACTTTATTCAACTTTCCGGTGAGGATGCCACTGCACTCGGGTTTAACGCGCACGGCGGTATCGGTTGTATTTCTGTGACTGCAAATATGGCTCCCGCGTTAAGCGCACGAATGCAAGAAGCCACTTTAGCCGGTGATTTTAAAACAGCTTTGAAGATTACTGACAAACTGATGCCTTTGCATTTGGCAACTTTTCAAGAGCCCGGTTTGGTCAGTACTAAATATGGGCTTTCAAAATTGGGCCTTTGCAGCCCTGAAGTCCGAGCACCTTTGGTTGAGCTCTCTGCCGATGCTAAGTCAGCAATGGACGCTGCCCTTCGGCACGCAGACTTGATCGCGTAATTAATTCCGCTGGGGCGGCAATTGTATTGGCTCTTTCATCCACTTTGAAAGTAGTCGAGCCAAACAAACTTAAATATAAACTTCATAGCATAACCTAAAAAATTCGTACCCTTAGGTTTCTTGACCCATTGGCATTGCTCAGTCCTCTCCATATACAGTTCAGACTATGGCTCAGACAAAATCAGACCCAAACTACAAGATCATCGCTGAGTATCGCCGTGCGCGTTATGACTATGCGATAGAAAAAGATCTCGAATGTGGCGTGATGCTGATGGGCTCTGAGGTCAAATCTCTACGAGAAAAATCGGGCAACATTGCTGAAAGCTATGCCGCTGTTGAACAAAGCGAGCTGTGGCTGGTCAATTCCTATATTGCTCCCTATGCGCAAGCGAAAACTTGGGGGCATGAAGAAAAACGCCGTCGGAAACTTTTAGTCTCGAAACGTGAGCTGTCTCGTCTCTGGAACGCGACCCAACGCGACGGAATGACCCTCGTACCACTAGTTATGTATTTCAACCACAAGGGCCACATTAAAATTAAGCTTGGCATCGCTAAAGGTAAAAAGAACCACGACAAACGTGCGACGGAAGCTAAACGCGACTGGGGTCGGCACAAACAAAGGCTCTTAAAGCAAAGCTTTTGATCCCTTTTGCATCTTTTGAGGCCATGAAAGCAACTTCTTAAAGTCATTGTCCCTCTTGTTTTGTGTCAAAAGCCCAGCTAAATCCAAACTCATCGCAAGGGGCTGATATGGCGTACGATGATCCAAAGACTATTGTCTCAACAAAATGGCTGAAAGCACACTTCAAAGATCCAGAACTCCGTATTCTGGATGGAAGTTGGCATATGCCGTCAGAGGAACGTAACGGTGCACAGGAGTTTATCGAGGGGCATATCCCGACAGCACGTTTTTTTGATATTGATGACATATCAGATCATCGCTCAAATTTGCCACATATGGCTCCTCCAATTGAGAAATTTATGTCCCGCGTGCGCATGCTTGGCGTGGGTGACGGACACCAGATTGTTGTTTACGACAGCAAAGGCATATTTTCAGCTGCGCGTGTTTGGTGGTTATTTCGCCTTATGGGGCACGATGATATTGCTGTATTGGATGGAGGTCTACCAAAGTGGGTTGCAGACGGCTATCCTTTAGAGACATCCGCACCCATAATACGCGATCGCCATATGACCGTTCAACATCAACCTCAAATGGTGCGGGACGTTACCCAAGTTGCACATGCAGCCAAACTGCAAGACCATGAGATTATCGATGCTCGAGCTGCAGCTCGTTTCCGCGGGGATGTTGAAGAGCCCCGGAAAGGCTTACGAGCTGGGCATATTCCGGGCTCAAAGAACCTACCCTTCACTCAGGTTCTTAATGCAGATCATACTTTAAAGTCTACCGCCGAGTTAGTAGAAGTGTTTCGCATTGCCGGCATTAATTTAGAAAAACCGGCTGTTACAACCTGTGGATCTGGCATAACAGCTGCTGTTTTGTCACTGGCTTTGGAGCTTATGGGCAAGACTGATCATGCACTTTATGACGGAAGCTGGACCGAATGGGGCCAATTCCCAACCCTTAATGTCGCCACTGGAGACGTCTAATGCTAAGCAACCTGATCCCACAGCCACAAGATAAAATTTTGGCCCTAGTTGGCGCCTACAGAGCTGATCCAAGCGCAGACAAAATAGACCTGGGCGTCGGTGTCTATAAAGACGCAAGTGGAGCAACCCCAATAATGCGCGCAATTAAAATTGCAGAACAGCAACTGTGGGCCACGGAGACGACCAAATCATACGTTGGCTTAACCGGTGACCCGGATTTTACGGCAGCAATGATAGATTTGGTTTTGGGAACCCCAACGGCTCAAGATCGAATCTCAGCTGCAGCCATGCCGGGCGGAACGGGCGCCGTGCGTCAAGCGCTGGAACTAATTAAGAGCGCAAGCCCCAGCGCCAAAGTATGGCTCTCAAACCCGACTTGGCCAAATCACACCTCCATTATCAGGTATCTTGGTATGCCTCTGGGTGAATATCGTTACTTTGAGGCAGACAGTGGCATAGTCGATTTTGAAGGTATGTTGGAAGATATCAAATTGATACCAGCCGGCGACGTAGTCTTACTACATGGTTGCTGCCACAATCCAACAGGCGCGAACCTCACGTCCGAACAGGAAGACTTAGTCATCGCAGCCCTATCAAAGACTGGCGCTATTCCTTTCGTGGATATCGCATATCAAGGTTTTGGGGAAGGTCTCGAGCAAGACGCTTCTTTCACAAGAAAGATCGCAAGCCAGCTTCCAGAATGCTTGATCGCGGCTAGCTGCTCAAAAAACTTCGGTATTTATCGTGAACGAACTGGTGTTTTAATAGTAATATCACCGTCCGCCGCAGCCCAGCCGGTGACACAGGGGAACTTGGCATTCCTCAACCGGCAAAACTTTTCATTTCCACCAGACCATGGCGCTCGGCTTGTTACTATGGTTTTAAAGGATGAAAGTTTGCGTAAAAATTGGAGTGAGGAATTAGAGCAAGTCCGTATCAATATGCTTGGGTTGCGAAAGACATTGGCTGATGAACTGCGCCAACGCACAAATTCGGATCAGTTTGATTTCCTTGCCGTCCACCGCGGAATGTTCTCTCGTTTGGGCCTTTCACCAGAAATGGTAGAATCACTGCGGCGTGATCATGCTGTTTATATGGTGGAGGATAGCAGAATTAATATTGCAGGCCTCAACGCCAAGACGGTCCCAATTCTTGCACGTGCAATCGCACAAACAATTGTTAAATAATTTTTTAATTCCGGTAAATTGATAAGTTAAATAGTGACTTGGCTGATTAGTATATCTCAGGTTTCTATCCACATAAGCATAAGCAAGTATAGAACCGCCAATAAGGCAAAAGGTGGCTCAACAAATAAAAATATTGGCGCTATCTTAATTTAAACGGGTGGAGAACCGAGCAGAAAAATGACTTCAAAAAAAAAATCCCCTCCGCTCGTAGCTGAAAAACGAAACGCACCTGCACCAAAAAAATATAAAATAAAGGCGCAGAAGCCAAATTTCCAAACAAATAATGGATTTCGCACCCTGCTTAAACAGGTGCTTCTTTTACCCTTTCGTCTACTTTGGGCACTCACTTGGCGCTTAAGCCTTGCGGTAACCTTTCTCGTAAGTTTAGGCGTGGTAAGCTACGTTTGGGACCTCCCACCATCTCTAGACCTTGTGGATGGAACTGCGCGCGGCTCTGTTACATTTTTTGATCGCAACGGCGCAGTCTATGCATGGCGTGGGGATGAGTTTAGAGGGATCATAACAGCTGAAACAGCTTCACAACACCTAAAGAATGCGGTTGTAGCGACCGAAGACAAGCGGTTTTTTCACCACCTTGGCCTTAGCCCTCGCGGTGTAGCCTCAGCTATACGGATAAATTTACGGTCTGGCCGGGGACCGTTATCTGGCAACGGTGGTTCAACTATCACGCAGCAAACAGCAAAATTACTTTGCCTAGGCCGAGCTTATGAAACAACTGTTTGGAAATCCGAACGCGACTATGAACGTGACTGCCGTCGAACCACGCTTTGGCGGAAAATTAAGGAAGCAACTTTTGCCCTCGCACTTGAGTATAAGTTTACCAAAGACGAAATTTTAACTATCTATCTCAATCGCGCATTTCTAGGAGCTGGATCGCGTGGATTCGAAGCAGCTTCACAACGCTACTTCGGCAAATCTGGTTCAGAGGTTAATGCAGCCGAGTCCGCAATGTTGGCCGGACTTTTGAAAGCCCCCTCCCGACTTGCGCCAACAGACAATCTCAGCGGCGCCCAAGCCCGTGCAACTGTTGTAATAGATCTGATGCAGGACCAGAATTATCTCACTAATGAACAAGCACTCAATGCCAAACAAAATCCAGCAACACTCAGCAAAGCGGCCACAGCGCGCGCAGGTGGATATTTCGCAGATTGGATTATGGCCTCTGCACCCGATTATTTAACTAGAGAAACTACAGAAAATGTTAAAATATGGACAACCCTTGACCCAGAGATCCAACGCGTAGCAGAAGCCGCGGTTCAAAAGGTTTTTGATACAAAAATTGATAAGGGGTCCGAGGCACAAACAGCTGTGCTAGTAATGAGCGCGGATGGCGCAGTGCGCGCAATGATAGGCGGACGGAATTCACGTGCAACTGGTGCGTTCAACAGAGCCACTCAAGCAAAAAGACAAACTGGGTCAGCTTTCAAACCGTTTGTCTACGCAACTGTTCTTGAGTTAGGAGCCGGCCCATTGGACATAATTAGAGATGAACCGGTGACGTATAATATCCCAGGTTCAGGCCCTTGGACTCCCTCAAACTATAACAAAGAATTTGCAGGCGACGTAACATATACTTTGGCATTGGCAAATTCTTTGAACATACCAGCCGTCAAAGTTTCAGAATTCGTTGGTCGTGAAAATGTACGTAGTGTGGCTTCTGACTTTGGCATTCAAAGTGATCTTGCGTTGGGACCAGCATTAGCTTTAGGGGCTTCCGAAAGCTCCTTACTCGAAATGACTGGCGCATATGCCGGAATCTTAAATGGTGGCTCGTCCGTCGACCCCTACGGCGTCGAAGAGCTACGATTAGCTGGGGCGACGGAAGCCTTGTCCGGGCGCAACGGCGGAATTGGAGAACGGGTAATTAGCGAGAAGGCAGCACGTGATCTAATTTATATGATGCACCAAGTTGTCCAAAAGGGAACGGCACAAAAAGCGCAAATAACAGGTATTGAAATTGCAGGAAAAACTGGGACAACACAGGCTGCCCGAGATGCTTGGTTTATTGGCTTTACGTCTGAGTTCGTTATTGGCGTTTGGATGGGTTATGATGACAACCGTCCATTAAAAGGGGTGACCGGCGGTAGCATACCCACCGAAATTTGGTACGAAACAATGTTAGCTATTACAGCTCAACGACCACCCGGCCCGTTACCGATGACCCGAAACCCCACAAAGACTTCTGACCAACGCATTATAGATGGAGATAGTAACCGAAGCGCTACTAAGTCTACAATTTTCAACACACTATATGAGATTTTAATGGGTAAAAATTAACCTAATTTTTCTAGATCATTTGTAAGGCGATCGATGCTACCTTTACGCGCATCAAGAAGAGCACCAATTTCCACACGCTCAGATGACAAAAGACTAATTCCTTCAATTATGATGTCAAAAAATAGATTTTGGCCGGACCGGTCAGAAACCCGAAAAGTCACATCAAATGGAGTAAAATATAAAGAAGACGTCACAAGAGCAGAAACTTCAAAGAACTTCCCACGATCTGTTGTCTTCTCAACGTTGATTTCACCACCAATAAACGTTCGGAATTGTTTTCCATACTTTCGAGCCATATAGCCACGAAAAGTGGTTGTAAACTTTTCTAGCTGCTTGCTACTTGCAGACCGAGCGGGAGGTCCCAAAGCTGATCTTGCGATGATGTTAACATCTGCGTATTTAGCAAAAATATTTTCAAAATCAACGATCATTGCTTGTTCAGATTTTCCAGAATTTATTACAGAATTTATTTCACTAACGACTTTACCAACCAATAGAGTAGCATCATCTGCGCTAAACGCGAAGGCGCTACTCGTAATCAACGATGTGGCAAAGCCTATCAAAATATCACGGCGTTTTAACATAGACTTATTCAAAGTCTTCGTACGGGTCAAAATAAGTTTCACTAGAAACATCTTCCAATTTAAATCTGCGATTTTGTAAATATACCAGACGAGCCTGTGCATAGCTATCAGCACTTAAATTAAATAAGCTATTAATTTGATCACTTAAAGCATTGCGTGTTTGTAACAGGCTGCTCAAGTCTGCTGCGGTACGGTAATTAGCTTCTGGCTGAGCTAAAATATAATCAACAGGGTCAAGCAATACGGCATCAACGACTCGGCCAAAACTATCACGTAAGTTTGACGGTCCTAACAGAGGCAGTTCGATATAAGGCCCTTCGCCAACACCCCAGCCTTCTAAAGTTTCACCAAAATCAGTTTCTATGACCGCAATACCCAATTTACCTGACGGATCAAAAAAACCTGCGATACCCACTGTTGAGTTTACGAAAAAACGGGAGGTGTTTTGAGCTGCAGCATAAAGGTCCAGTTGCAGAATGTTATTTGCAACTTTCCCAGGTAGCCTAAGGTTAGCGGCAAAATTGTTCACACTAGTCTCAATTGTGTCAGGCAGAACAGAACTGTATCGTGAGGAAACCGGTTCAAGGAAATTGCGGTCTAAACTTTTGTTAAATTCATGTGTTTTACGGTTTAATTTCTCAAAAGGGTCAGCGCCTTGAGCACCCGGCAGCACGTTTGTGCAAGCACTCAACAACGCAGAAACAGCTGTAATAATCGTAAATATTTTTAGGTTTCTAGTCGTCCACATATGCGTTTACCCTCCCTACATTCTATACATAGTTACCTTCCCGTTGTTCGGCAAATAATAAGCAATTTTGGGTAACTTTCTGTGGTAAACTAGTTACAGCTATTGTGACTAATAGTTTTACTGAAAAGTATGGTTAAATGAACACGTTGCCTCAGAAATTTCCAGAAAGTACTCACTGAGTATGGAGCGCTCTAAAGGGTGTATATTTTTCAACACTAAATTTTAGTGCGGATCATAACTATAGTATTACAGGTCACCCCAATAGTTTAAAAAAAGGCTAAATGTTAACATTAGGCAGATTTTTTTGAGGATGTATCATGAGAAAATAAACTTACCTCTTTTCCAAATTAAGGTTTCAGCTTATCGCTTAACTAGGAACTAAATTGGGAGATTAAAAAATGGCTGGAAAATTTGAAAGCAACCTTGCTAAATTAGGTGTAGTTTTGACAGAGGCACCTGCACCGGCAGCCAACTATGTTCCGTTCGTAAAGATTGGAGATCTTGTATATGTCTCTGGCCAGGTAAGCCAGAATACAGATGGATTTATCGTTGGGAAATTGGGCGCCACAATGTCAACCGAACAGGGTGCTGAAGCTGCACGCACATGCGCAATTGCCCTTTTGGCCCAAGTTAAAGCAGCTTGTGGTGGCGATTTGGATCGCTTAGTCCGGGTGGTCAAACTATCTGGCTTCGTAAACTCCACTCAAGACTTTTTGGAACAACCGCAGGTCATTAATGGCGCTTCAAACTTTCTGGGGGAAGCCCTTGGTGATGCAGGTAAACACGCGAGAGCTGCAGTTTCGGCTCCTTCTCTACCATTCGGCGTTGCTGTCGAAATTGAAGGTATATTCCAAATCTCATGAAGGGTTTGCCCAATAGCTTTCTAACCCGACCACTGGCGCATCGCGGACTGCATGATGTTAAAGATGGTCGGGCCGAAAACTCTCCAGCAGCAATAGAAGCAGCAATTCCGGTTGGTTATGGAATTGAAATAGACGTTCAACTCTCATTAGACGGAAAGGCGATGGTTTTTCACGACTATCACCTTGGGAGGTTAACATCAGAGACAGGTGCTGTTGCCCAAATCAGTTCAGATATTTTAATTCAAATAAAATTAACCAACTGCGTGGATACTATCCCTACTTTGGCACAGGTTCTCACACAAGTTCATGGTCAGGTCCCCCTATTAATCGAAATTAAAGATCAAGACGGGGCAATGGGCAGGAATGTAGGCGCGCTTGAACGTGCCGTAGCGAATGACCTCAAAAACTATCAAGGTGATGTTGCTGTTATGTCGTTCAATCCTAATGCAATTGCGTCCTTTAGTTCTCTTTCCCCAAAAACCCCTGTGGGGCTCGTAACCGATAGATTTTTACCAAACGATTGGCCAACCCTGCCTGCGGCCACCTGTTTGCACTTGCATGGAATCCCTGATTTTGATCGTGTCAATGCTAGCTTTATCTCCCACAATCACTCACAGCTAGACGATTTAGCGGTATTACAGCTTAAAACTCGGGAGATTCCACTCCTTTGTTGGACAGTGACATCTAAAACCCAAGAGAGTCTAGCGCGCAAACAGGCGGATAATATCACTTTTGAAGGATATCTTCCTTGACCTTTACCGCCATCACCGCATTTTAAAAATAAATTACTAAGTGAGTTTGATGTGATCGACAAAACCAAGGTCAATCTTAGAGTACTTAACAGTTTGTCTGAAATCTCACAGATTGACTGGGATGATTGCGCTTGTCCGGAGTCGAAAAATGGCCGTCCAATTGACCCATTCACCACCCACCGTTTTCTTCATGCACTAGAAATCAGTGGTTCGGTTGGCGCTGGAACAGGATGGACGCCTCATTATTTGCAAGCAACTTTGGATGCCACAACCATTGGAGTTGCCCCATTGTATGGGAAATTACACAGCCAAGGTGAGTATATTTTTGACCATAATTTTGCGCATGCCTACGAAAATGCAGGGGGGTCATATTATCCAAAAATGCAAATTGCAGTGCCGCATACACCTGCAACAGGACGCCGTCTATTGGTGTCTGAGGCGTACAAAAACTTAGCCCAATCCGCATTAATAAAGGGCGCAATCCAGCTGGCGACAGAAAATAAACTTTCATCATTGCACATTACTTTTTGCACCCAGGAGGAAGCAGATGCTGGGTTAAAAATGGGACTGCACCCCCGGCTGTCACAACAATTCCACTGGGTTAATGATAGTTATGAAACTTTCGATGATTTTCTCACGAGCCTCAGCAGTAGAAAGAGGAAAAATATCCGTAGGGAACGGGCCCAAGCTGCTGATTTTGGAGGTAATATCGAAGTTGTCACCGGTGAAGATATTAAGCCTTATCATTGGGATGCGTTTTGGGTGTTTTACCAAGACACAGGCGCCAGAAAATGGGGTACGCCTTATCTTACACGCGCATTTTTTGATGAGGCGCAGGCCCATTTACGTGATGATATTTTACTCATTTTAGCAAGACTGGACGGAAAATATGTAGCCGGTGCTCTGAACTTTATTGGGCGTGATACTTTGTTTGGTCGGTATTGGGGCTGTTCTCAAGATTTTCCCTTTTTACATTTTGAGTTGTGTTATTACCAGGCGATTGACTTCGCTATTGCCAACGGGCTTGCGCGGGTAGAAGCTGGAGCGCAGGGGGCGCATAAATTGGCACGTGGTTACAGACCTGTCGCAACGCACTCGCTACATTGGTTTTCTGACACCGGGTTTTCAGACGCGGTGGCACATTACCTTGAAGCCGAACGCGCAGCCATAGATAATGAAATCAATGTGCTCACATCATATGGTCCGTTTAAAAAAATCACAGTGGAAGAACAGCAATGACACAGAAACTCATAGACCGAAGCGCCTTAACGCCCCTTTTGGATGCAGGTTGGGAAATACTTGATGGCAGGGACGCCATCGTCAAAACATTTAAGTTCAAGTCATTTCGACATGCCTGGGCTTGGATGAGCCACGTGGCGCTCTGGGTAGAGAAAATCGACCACCATCCAGAATGGTCAAACACATACAACCGTGTCGAGGTTCTCTTAATTACACACTCTTGCGATGGATTATCAGAGTTGGATATAAAGCTAGCCCAGAAAATGGAGATGGCTTCTTCTTTTTAATTCTGCTCGAAGGTCTAATAGTGCGCGCAATTAATAATGTTACATCATAGCGTCCAATAAGCCTTTTTAAGATTTGATATATCTTAAGAGATTTGGTATGTATTCGTTTAAATTGGTATGATCTCGTTTTTCGTATATTT
>JAPKEA010000130.1 GCA_028822275.1 Planktomarina sp.
GCAACATTTATGCCCCTTAGTTTATCATTGTAATGCCGCCCTTGAGGGTCAGCATTCCGGAGCCAGAGACCTCGGCCATAGCGCCTGAAATTTTTGTCTGGGCTTGGCCTGTCACATTCACCATGGCACCCTTGACATCCAGCTTAGATTTGGCTTCGATCTTGGTCGATGTGCCACTTACAGCTACCGTGCCATTGCTTTTTGCGATTATGCCAGATTTGCCTTCGATATCAACTTTTGTGGCTGAAATCTTAATTCCAGAATCTGTTAGTTCGATTTTTGAAGAGCCAACCACCAGTGTGATTTTACTGTTGGCAGAAAGGGTAATGGTTTTGGCATTCACCGTCTCGCCCTTAGCTATATCTGCTTTGCGCTCGTCTGCTTTGAATTCTGCAGTTTTGGCAACTTCAACCACTTGGTCTTTATCAATCGTCACTTTCGACGTTTCGCCGACCCATATGGTTTGCAGTTTGGTGATTTTTTCAACAGCATTCTCATTGACAATCAATTCAAAATCCTTGGCTGCACGTAATGCGAACATCTCAGTTCCATCTTTGTCATCAAACTCCAGCTCATTTGCTTCACCTTTCAACTGGCTGCGAATGCCTGACTTGGTGCTATTTGCGATGGCGAACGGTGGCTGGTTCTTTTCGTTGTAAATCTGGCCTGTGATCACCGGCGCATCGGGATCACCGTGGAGAAAGGACACCAGAACCTCGTGTCCGACACGTGGAATAAACTGCGCGCCATAGCCTTTTCCGGCAAAGGGTTCTGCCACCCTGATGAAACCGCTGGTCTTGTCAGAGTCGCCACTTGTATCCCAGAAGAATTTTACTTGCACGCGCCCCTGTGCGTCACATGCGACAGCCCCGACGTCACCCCCCACAACTAGTGCGTTGTGTACGCCAGCAATCTCTGGCTTTGGCAGGCGTTTGGGCACAGGTAGATGATCAATTGGAGCGGCTTCAAATCCGCAGGATAGGGCATTGTCGCGTGCTGGTGTATAGGTAAATGCGGTCACAATGTAGCGTCCTGCGATCCCCATATGGGTCTCGCTAACGATGTTGAGCTCTTGACCCAACTGCATGGCGGGGTACTCGCACGTGCCATGTAATGACATGGCAGCAGCTTTGTGGGCACCAATGGCGCGTGTCAGTTCGTGTTTGGTGAGATCACCGACTGGTACCGGGCGGTGTTCGGTAATGGCAGGCTTAACCTTAAGTTTCAGTGCCGAAGAGGGCTTGGGCCCCGCCTTTGCCTGAGCTGCCTTTTCAGGATCATAGCTAACGAGCGACACCTTGCCCGCCTGAATGCTGTGATGTGCATTCAGCGTCTGGGCCTGCTGGCGTGAGACGTCCGAGAGTTGCGCATCGGTCAGCTCAACCACGGGACCAACGGAAGGGAAGGGCCGTAATTTTGTGTCGTGAATCATAAGCGTGTCCGGTGCCTGGCCGTCACTAAAAAAATAAGTAAACCCTTCTTCCGCTAGCAGACGTTCGCAAAAACTCAGATCGTTTTCGTTATACTGAATGGTCGTATCCCGCTTTACCCCCGCTTTTGCGGTGACTTTCAGTTGTTTCAACCCGTTGCGTGTTAGGACATCTGTTAAAATATCGAGCGCGGTCTTCTTTTGATAAAGTGCGCTGTGTTTGCTTAGTCTAAGAACCGCCAGCATGGGCTGCAAGGTCAGTGCGACAGAGGTGTCTCCTTGTGCTGCCACTTGACGTTCCGCATCCGTCACGATGCCAGAAAATGTGCGTGGCTGTTCTCCGGCATAAACATCTTGCTCAAAGGACAAAACGGCTTCCTGACCGATGAAATCGCTCAGGTCGGTTTGTAGATCGTTAATAGTGACTTGATAGAGTGGTACTTGAGATAAGCGCTCCTCCACCACAAACCCAGTGACCACTGCATCATCGCACTTGGCGTCTTTAAAAGTGAGCTTCACATGAAAATTATCCGTGGACGCCATACCTAATCTCCCGCATTTTGCACTCGTAAAAGGGACAGGGTCTGACCCACATTGGGCTAGACATAGCCGTAGTTTTTGTTGTCATGGAGGGCCGAATATGGTTATTCTCGGATTCAGGTTTCCAACCTGAGTTAATTTTGGGACTTTGTTGTAACAAAGCCGTTCTAATCAAAAAAAAAGTACATTTATTAACGTCATCGTCTATTCCACAGCACCTGAAAACCAAAATCTATTGCAGATAAATAACCGGGCAGCGCATGTTATTCTTTTTAATCTGACTCTTTGAGTTAATATATCTATTAGACGAAGAAGCTGTAGAACAACTGACTAAAAACGGTAGGGGAAACCTTTAAGCATTGCAATGCGCTGATTAATATTGAAAATTTCATTTTTTGAATTATGCAAATTTTAGTAATGGATTTCACTCCCTATGGTCGGATATGTGGCGCCAGACGTACCACTTTAACGGCAACTTTCTATCGGCCCTTAATTTCTAAGAGGAAATACCATGCTTGCCTTTAGAGATATTTACTTCCGGATAATTTTGTCAATTCTAGTAGTGATTGCTGTCATGTTAACGCTTCAAGTCGGTCTGAATAAACTCAAACTTCGGGCGCTCATTGCAGAGGCCATGGCCTCAGAGCTGCAAGTTTTCGCGTCTACTATTGAGAACACAATTACCCGCAGTGAACGGCTTGGCTTGGCAATGAGTGAAAGCGCCGGTGCGACCGAACTGTTAGATCGGTTGCTTGAACAAAATCCGAACATTCATCAGATCCTCGTTGTCTCTCCCAACGGCGAGGCAGTTTTATCATCAGGGCATCCGCTACTTGAAGCTGTATATCGAAATGAGCTTTTGCGACGGGTTTTTTCTGGGCGTGACAAGGTGACCATGCTGGATGTTGGACCTTTGCTTTATATCGGGCGCACTATGCTGGATTCAGCCAACGCAGTGATGGGTGCGGTGATTGTTACCGTTCCAACTACAAAATTAATCGGCCAAGCGGAGCAAATCTTTGCCAGCTTAGTCAACAAATACAATTTGCTCTTTGCGGTCATTGCCGCTGGTCTTTGCCCTTTTATCATCATCCAGTTTGCGGGTGTTGGTAGAGCTTACAAAGCTCTGGACCCTTTTGATCGGCAAGGCGGACATCAGCTGCAGTCTAACAAAAACCCAGAATTGGCCAGGCTACAAACTTTATTGGACGAAGGTAACACCGCCTTTGCCACAGCTGAGACGGGATTGGCGCTTCTTGAAGCTGACTACAAAACGCGTAGTGTTAAGACATGAAGGTCAGTGAGCGCACCCTGTCTTCTAGGTTTTCTCGACGCCTGTTCCTAGCTACGGCAGTAGCAATGCTGGTAGCCGGTGTGATTAGTCTGGTTATCACTCTCGCAGAGTTCAACGCCGGGTTAACACCGTATTTGGTCAATAAGGCAGAGGCCGTCACCACCAAGGTCAAACTGGATATTGAATATGCACTTGACGCAGGCGTACCTTTTTCACGCCTGCGCGGAATTGATAGTTACATTGAAGACCTGGTGCAAGAACACCATGAAATCATTGATATTCGTTTGGTTAGTGCTGATGAAGCCGAAGATGCGCCAGACGTGGTCACAGTGGTTGATCGTAATGAAGACAAAACTATCATCAGCGGCGCAATAGACTCTCTTGCGGGCGTTGGCGCAGTAATTTTAGGTCAGGGTACCAGCGTCCAAACTATCTCTTCGGATATCGTCAGCGATGGTCAGGTAGTTGCTCAAGTCTGGGCCGATATCGACCGGGACTATGTGAACAGCAAAATGGTCAGCGTGTTCTTTGATACTTTGGTGATCTTAATTGCGGTGTCTCTGGTTGCTATGGAAGTGATTGTGGTGATTTACGGATCACATCTGGCCGCCCCGTTTCAGATGGTTGAAACTGCTGTGCAGCAACGCGCAAGCGGGTTTTTTGGTATTTATTATATTGGGAGCCGCCACGGTCGGCTTGAACGCTTTGTGCAGACCCTGAACCAAAGCCAGGCAAATTTACGCGACCGGGTTGACCTCCTCATGGCCAAGGGTGGTGCTGTTGTCGAACCTTTACAAGAGTTTGTGCGCCGTCACCAGATATCTAGTAAGTCTTCTGGACCGGGCGCTTCAATTATTGATGCTCGCATTCCAATGTTTGTCTTCTGTTTTGCAGAAGAACTGCAGAAATCATTCCTCCCGCTATTTGTCGCGGAATATTATAGCGAAAGTGACCTGTTCTCGCGGAGCATTATGCAGGGTCTACCTATCTCAGCATTTATGTTTGTTGTCGCCGTGTGCACGCCGTTCGCAGGTAAGTTGGTAGACCGCTTTGGAAATAAACCGCTATTTATTGCTGGTTTGGTCCCGGCTATCGCAGGCTACCTGGTGTGCTCTACCGCTAGCAGTGCCAATGAAATCGTCTTTGGGCGTTCGCTGACAGCGATTGGTTATGCCGTAATTACAATCAGTTGCCAAAGCTACATCGCAGCTGTAATTGATGCCAAAAACCGGGCGCGCGGCATGGCAATTTTTGTTGGTGTTTTGATGACTGCAACGATGTGTGGGACGGCGATCGGTGCCATTCTGGCAGATTGGCTGGGGTACAAACCCGTCTTTTTGGTGGCGACAGGCCTTGCCTTGGTCGCCGGTGTTCTGGGCTGGTTCATGTTAAGTCAGGATCTGCCCAAGCCGGAAGTTAAACTTTCCGCCGGTGAAGTAAAACGAAGCCCAGTTACAGTGCTCGCGCGTAATAGGCAGTTTATCTTAATCATACTGTTCTGTGCGATCCCAGCTAAGGTTATCCTGACCGGATTTCTCTATCTGTTTGTGCCGATCTATCTTGCCAGCCTGGATGCCACTCAATCTGAAATTGGGCGTGTGATGATGCTTTATTCTCTTATAATCATTCCACTTAGCCCGCTGGCTTCGCGGTTCGCCGACCAAATGGGTAAGAACCTATGGGTAGTGATTATCTCAACAGTACTGTCAGGTATTGTGCTGCTGGGACTTTATCAGAGCCCACATGTTGCTGGCGTGTTGCTTGTGGTCGCTGCCCTAGGCGTTGTGCACTCATTCCTGAAAGCGCCATTGATTGTTGCTGCAATGGAAGCTGCGGAAAAGAGCCCTGATATCACACGCACTGGTGCGCTGAGCTTGCTGCGTACGAGTGAGCGCATCGGGTCGGTCATCGGGCCTGTGGTTGTTGCGGCATTACTTGTGACGCTTAGCTTTGGTCAAGTTGCAGCGTTGCTGGGTGCAACTGTCGCCGCACTTGGAATTATAATGGCAATTCTCACCATGTCCCAGAAAAGCAACAGAGATAATGGAACGCTACATGCGTAAAATTCTACTAAACATCATGCTCGCTTTCGCCACCGCCGCAGGGGCACAGGAGCAAGCACCGTCACCCTATGTTGAGGCTAGCCCTGCACATATTCACATGGTAGTGTGGCGCGGTTGCGAAGAAGCATGCCGCGGGTTCATTCGTGATTTTGAGGAACGTGACGCACCGGTGCTCATCGAGGTGACTGATGTCGCGCGCGACTCTTCACGCTTACCAGACGTGCGGGCAGCGCTCTTGTCTCAACGACCGGACCTAGTGGTCACTTGGGGCACATCCGTGTCGCGTGGCATTCTTGGCACGCAAGAAGAGTTTGGTGCGGCCTCAGCTCTTGGTGATATTCCGGCGGTATTTATGATTGTTGCCGATCCAGTGGGGTCAGACATTATTAATAGTTATGACAACATTGGGCGCCCAATGATCACGGGCGTGCGTAATCGGGTACCGGAACATGTACAGTTAAACCTGATATTTGAATATTTCCGGCCGAAGCGCCTTGGCGTGATCAACGACCCAGGCGAAATTAATTCAACGCTTAACACCCAAAAACTGCGGGATCTTGCGCAGGAACTGAGCTTCGAGCTGCTGGAACTCGAATATGATGTTGACGCTAAGGAAGAGATCCCTTCCGAACAGATACATGTTGCGATGGCTGAGATGAAAAAAATGGGAGCTGAAGCGGTCTATGTTGGATCCAGTTCATACAATCTTGAACACCGTGATGTATTTGTGCAGGCGGCGTTGGACCACGGGCTTCCTGTGTTCAGTGGGTATGAAAAAATGGTTAGCGAAGCTGGCGGGTTGATGGCTATCGCCAATAGCTATGGTAATGTTGGTAAACTTGCCGCGGGCCAGGTTAGGGAGGTTTTGTTTGAAGGCAATGCACCTGGTGATTTACCTGTCCGCTCACTCGAACATTTTTCGATATTTATCAACCTAAATACGGCCAAAAAGTTGGATATATATCCACCTTTCAAGCTGTTGAATGTTGCTCAGATCACGCGCTGATCTCATGAAAAATGGAAAAAATGTGACTTTTGAGCTCAACATTCCTGTCGCCGGTGACGCTCCATTTGGGGGCTACCTTAAGGATGACAAGACAACTTATCGTGGCCTTCGCAACGCGTTCAATGCGGCACAAGCTTCTTTGCGAGGGCTTTCCGAAACACCAGAGTCCCTTACCAACAGGGATCTGCAGGGGGTTAACGCCGCCGCTTGGCGCAGCTTACGTGAGGCTTGCGAACATACTCTAGCAGAGACATCCAAAGATCTAGAAGTGATCTGTTGGTGGGTTGCGGCAATGTTGCATGGCGACAATCCACTGAAAAATACATCCAATGCGCTGCAAGCACTTGCTGACTATGTGGGTAGCAATATTGATCTTTTGCAACCAATCCTGCCAGAGACAAAACGCAAAGGCGAAACGTCGAACGCCCAAGACGCCGAAATTGCAGAGCTAAAGCTGCGGCCCTTTGTGCAGTTATTCGGTGAAAGTGACGCTAGCGGGCTGCTTTATATGCCGATGAGCAACACACCCCTGATAGGTGAGATTACTTACGGTCAGTTTACGGTGGCTCAAAAAAACACGGGCCCGGCTGAGCTACAGGCAGAGACCGCAACGTTGCTCCCAGCAGAATCCGGTGCGCTCACATCAAATATTGAAAGTTTACAAGCCTTAGTTGTCGCGATTGATGTGCTTGATAAGGCGCTGAAAGCCTATGCGCAGCAGCACCAGCAACCTCAGGTGGCTCTTACTTATACTCGACGTCTTGTGATTGATATCTTGCGGGCTCTGGAAGTATTAGTCGAGGGGCTTGGCTTTGCTTGGCCGGGCGCTGAGGAGACTGTCGAAGC